>JAFXFT010000138.1 GCA_017513385.1 Oscillospiraceae bacterium
ATTCCGGGGATAGTCATCAGCTCGCTGGCAGGGGCGTCCAGCACGCCCGCAATGCTGCCGAAGCGCTCAATGAGGGCGTGCGCCAGATCGTTTACGTCACGGCGGGGTATTGCGTAGCAGAGCAGCAGCTCCAGCACCTCATGGTCGCTGAAGCCCTCAAGACCTGAGGCGAGGAAGCGTCCGCGCAACCTTTCACGATGTCCCGCGTGGGGATTTTTCTCTTTATTGTCCATAATCACATCATCTGCTTGCGGCGGGCAAGGTTGATGGTTCCCTCCTGCATATCGTTGAGCCATTCAAGAGCCTTACCGGCACCGTTGGCGGCGCAGGTCTCCGGCTCCTCGGCAACGCGGGTCTTGATATTGGTATTGGCCTCGATGAGCTTATCGATGCCGCGCACAAGGCTGCCGCCACCTGTTACGGTGATGCCGTTCTCGGCAATATCCGCCACCAGCTCGGGAGGAGTGGTTTCAAGCACGCTGCGAATAGCGTCCAGCAGATCCTCGGTTACGTCGGTAAATGCGTCCAGCATTTCGTCGGAGTGAATGGTGAACATCTTGGGCAGGCCGGTAAGCATGCAGCGTCCGCGCACCTCCATAGATGCGTCGCGCTCGTTATGATAGACGCAGCCGAGATTTATCTTTATCTCCTCGGCGGTGCGCTCACCGATAAGGATATTATGCTTTCTCTTGACATACTTGATGATAGCTTCATCAAAGCTGTTGCCCGCGATATTGATGGAGCTGGACTCCACAACGCCGGAAAGGGACAGTACGGCGATGTCGGTGGTGCCGCCGCCGATGTCTACCAGCATACGTCCCGCGGGCTGGGCAATATCCAGCCCTGCACCGTGGGCTGCCGCTACGGTCTCCTCGATAAGGTATACCTTGCGTGCGCCGGACTGCATACCGGCATCGATAACCGCGCGCTCCTGCACCTCGGTGATATTACCGGGAATGGTGATGAGCAGGCGGGGCTTGAGCAGGCTGAAGGAGGTTATCTTACGGATAAACTCGCGGAGCATGCGCTCTGTCATCTCGTAATCGGAGATAACGCCGTCCTGCAGGGGGCTGATGGCGATGATGTTGCCGGGGGTACGTCCCAGCATTTTCTGCGCCTCAAGACCTACGCCAAGCAGCTTGCCGGTATTTTTATCCACGGCGACCACGGCGGGCTCGCGGAGCACTATGCCCTTGCCCTTCATATATATAATGACGTTTGATGTTCCAAGGTCTATGCCAAAATCCTTACCGAATATCATGGCTTCTCCTCCAGACTATTTTTTAGTGGCTTTGCAGAGAGTGGCGCAGCTTACGTTCCTCGCGCCCGCCATACGCAGTATGCGGGTGCACTCGGAAAGGGTCGCGCCGGTAGTAATAACGTCGTCTATGAGCAGGACGCTTCTTCCGGCTATCCCGCTCTTTCCCACGGCGCAGAAGGCGCCGCTTACATTTGCTTTTCTTGCCGCAAGTCCGGAAACGGTGGACTGGGGCGGAGTGTGGCGGCGTTTGCGAATCAGGCGGGCGCAGGGAATGCCCAGCGTCTTTGACGCCTCACGGGCCAGCAGCTTTGCCTGACAGTAGCCGCGCTTGCGCATTCTTCGCGCGCTTATAGGCACCCATGTAATTACTTCATAGCCGCCCTTGCCGTTTTCCTGCACGCAGTCGGCTATAAGCTTGCCCATCAGCCGCGCGTAGGAGCTTTTTCCCATGAACTTGAAGCGCCGCAGAGCTTCGCCCGCGCTGCCCTCGTAAAACAGCGGTGACAGGCATTCGGAAAAGAACTCGCCCTTGGATTTGCACTTGTTCTTCGTCCACGGCAGCTTGTCCACGCAGGCGGCGCATATGTCCTCATTGGAGTTTTTATCCAAAAACTCACCGCAAAATACACAGCGGCGGGGATAAATGAGATTTTGTATCAGCTTTTTCATTGGCTTATCAACCGCAGCCGCAGACCGCTGTACCTTTTCTGCGGTTTATTGTTTGCCACCATGCCCTCCACGACCTCCGTGTCACCCACGATGATGAGCAGCTCACGGGCGCGGGTAACGGCGGTATAGAGCACGGCGCGGGACATGAGGCTGCTGGCGCCCTTCATCAGGGATAGCACCACTGCGCGGTACTCGCTGCCCTGTGATTTATGAACGGTCATGGCATAGGCAGGTTCAAGCTCGCCCAGCATATCAAAGGTATACATGGCGCGGCGGTCGTCGAAGTCCACTATAAGCAGCTGGTTCTTCTCGTCCAGCTCGCAGATATGACCCACGTCGCCGTTGAAGATGCCCGTGCCGGTCTCGCCGCCGGGCTTATGCCACATTATATCATAGTTATTGCGAACCTGCATTACGCGGTCGCCAAGGCGATAAAGTTTATCGCCGAACTGTTTCTCGGGCTTGTCCTCATGGGGAGGATTCAGCGCCTGCTGCAGCCGCTTATTGAGGTTCGTTGTACCCGTACCGTAAAGGCGGGTAGGCGAAAGAACCTGTATCTGTCCCGGCTCGATACCCATATTCTTTGGCAGGCGGCTGGCGCAAAGCTCGATTATGGTGTCCACCGCGCTTTCACCGTCGCGGCGGCGCATGAAGAAGAAATCGCCTTTATTCTCCTTGAAGTCCGGTATCTCGCCCTCGTTTATCATGTGGGCATTGCGGACTATTCTGCTTTCGGCCGCCTGCCGGAAAACCTGCCGCAGGCGGACAGTGGGGATAACTCCGCTGCGGATAACATCGGAGAACATATTGCCCGGTCCTACAGAGGGCAGCTGGTCGGCGTCGCCCACCAGCACAAGTCGGCAGTGGGGCGGCAGGGCGGTCAGCAGCGCCTGCATGAGGACTATATCTATCATGGAGCACTCGTCCAAAATTACCGCATGGGCGTCCAGTGGGTCGCTGTTATCGCGCTTGAACACCAGTGCGCTCAGGTCGGCATCGTAGCCCGTTTCAAGAAGGCGGTGTATGGTCGAGGCTTCCTTGCCGCAAAGCTCGCTCATGCGCTTGGCGGCGCGTCCCGTGGGCGCGGCAAGGACGGTGGTGAGTCCCATTTTGTCAAAAAGCTTCAATATTGCGCGAACGGTGGTGGTCTTTCCTGTACCGGGGCCGCCGGTGAGCGTCATTACGCCGCAGACAGCGGCAGCCCGCACCGCCTCACGCTGACCCTCGGCGAGGGTTATACCCATATCCGCCTCAGCGTCGCTGATAAGGCGCTCGGCGCTGGTTTCCTCAAGGAAGGTCTCCGCAGCCATGGCGCGCAGCTTGTCCGCAACGTAGGTTTCGGCGTAATAAAGGCGGCTGAGATAGCAGGCCTCCACTCCGCCAAGGCTCTCGCATACTATTTCGCCGCAGTCTATGAGCCTGTCGATGGCAGACGCAGCGGTCTCATCGCTCACCCCGATAAGCTGAGCCGCCACCGCGGCCAGCTTATTGCGGGGGATAAATGTATGTCCGTTATTTGCGTTATGGCTCAGTTCGAAGGTTGCCGCCGCTTCAACTCGCTCGGGGCAATCGGACTCGAAGCCAAGGCTGAGCGCGAGGCTGTCTGCCTCGGCAAACTCCGCGCCGAAATATTCATCAGCAAGTATGTAGAGGTTATTCATAACCGCCGACTGGGCATCGGCGCCGTAGCTCTTATAGAGCCGCAGGGCGTACTCGATTTTTATGTTGTACTGGGCGAAAAACTCCATAAGGCGACGCATGGAGGTCTGGCGGCGGAATTCCTCGCCGATTTCGCGGGCACGCTTGCGGGTTATGCCCTTGATTTCCTCCAGCCGCTCCGGCTCTTCGTCCATTATGCGCAGGCTGTCCGAACCGAAGCGCTCAACGATGAGCTTCGCCGTTGCGGGGCCTACCCCCTTTATTGTACCCGACGAGAGGTAGAGATAAATATCATTTATGGTCGAGGGCATAAGTCTTTCGGCGCTTTCCGCCTTGAACTGCATGCCGTGGGTCTGGTGATTTGTCCATGTACCCTCGAGAAGCAGCTGTTCGCCGGGTACGGCAAAGGGGAGGCAGCCCACTACCGTGGCTGTCCCTCCATCGTCCGTATCAAGACGCAGAACGGTGTACCCGTTCTCCTCATTTTGATAAATCACAGCAGCAACGCTGCCGGCGAGTTCTACTCTGTTCTCGTCCATCGATTCTCGTATTCCTTTTTCCTTATCAGCACTATTCCGCTTTCCTCGCCGCAGAGCAGCTGCGCCGTCTGCCGCGTATCTTCGTCCATTCCTTCGTCAACTACCACTATGCCCATTGCCACTCTGCCGCTGCCGCGAAGCCACAGCAGACCCCGCAGGGTGTTTTCAAGGCAGGGTGCTGAGCCGCTGACCCGCAGAACGGCCTGCAGGCGCTCCCCCTTCCCCGGCTTCACGGGGCAGATGATTATTTCGTACAGCAGGGTGAATATCAGCACCGCCACCGCAGCCAGCATGAGCACCGCTAAAACTTTTATAAAAACCATTGCCGACACCTCATTTTATCTTATGAGGCGGCGGGGATTATTGTGCCATCTGCTGCAGGGTTTCGCCGGTAAGGCGGTAGGTAGTCCATTCGTCCATGGGCTGCGCGCCCAGGGAAAGGTAGAAATCTATACTGGGCTTATTCCAGTCAAGGCAGGCCCATTCAAGTCTGCCGCAGCCCCGCTCAAGGGCTATCTGCGCCAGCTTTCTCAGCAGACCTTTTCCGTAGCCTTTGCCGCGGTATTCGGGCAGCACGAACAAATCCTCCAGATAAATTCCCGCTCTGCCGAGGAAGGTGGAGAAATTGTGGAAAAACAGGGCGAAGCCCACTTCCTTTCCGTCCTCCATGGCGAAGATGACCTCCGCCGCCTTCTTGTCGAAGAGCCATTCGCCCAGAAGTTCCTCCGTGGCAACCACCTGATCGAGCATATTTTCATACACCGCCAGGTCTTTTATAAAATTCAGTATGACAGCCGTATCTTTTCTTTCGGCGTATCTTATTTCCATGCCGCACCTCTTAGTTTTTCGCTTTTTCAAGCACAGCCTTCAGGTAATGACCCGTGTAGCTCTCCTTGCAGGCGGCTACCTCCTCGGGAGTGCCTGTGCAAACGATAGTGCCGCCCTTGTTGCCGCCCTCGGGACCAAGGTCGATTATGTTGTCGGCGGTCTTGATAACGTCCAGATTATGCTCGATAACCACAACGGTATTGCCCGCGTCAACAAGGCGCTGGAGCACAGTGAGCAGCTTATGCACGTCGGCCGTGTGCAGACCTGTGGTGGGCTCATCAAGCACATAGAGGGTTCTGCCCGTTGCGGGGCGGGAAAGCTCCGTTGCCAGCTTTACGCGCTGAGCTTCGCCGCCGGAAAGGGTGGTGGAGGGCTGACCCAGTTTTACATAGCCCAAACCCACATCGTACAAAGTCTGCAGCTTTTTGCGGATGCGGGGCAAAG
>JAFXFT010000139.1 GCA_017513385.1 Oscillospiraceae bacterium
CATGGTTGCGGTGGAGGCAATCATTGTGAATTTCACATCTCCTGCCGCCTTCATTCCGTAAGAGGGGACAAAAGCGAGCGGCCAAAGCATAGGCTTGAGTATGCTGATTACCAACATAGTGTTAAGGGTGAGTGAGGCTGATTCACCTTCCATGCCGGCTATTACCGTAATCGGTTTTGTTACAAAGAATATAAGCCAGTTGAATATGAACAGTACAACAAAACCTACGAGGGTCATCTTCTTAATATACTTGCGTGCCTCATCAGGTTTTCCGGCTCCTATGCAGTGGCCAACAACTGTCATAAGTCCAAAGCAGATACCGATTGAAGGCTCGCTTGTAAGAAGCTCAAGCACAACAACAATTGCGTTTGCGGAAATAGCTGCGGTACCCAGTGTGGAAACCGTCGACTGTACCATAAGTTTGCCGAACTGGAACATAGCGTTTTCAATGGCGGTCGGAAAACCGACAGAGATTATGAGCCAAATCATTCTGCCGTCGGGACGGATAGAATGATATGTGCCGATGTCGATAGTTTCACTGCCTCGGCGAAGGAATATAAGCATAGCAACGGCGGAGCCAAGCTGAGATATTACGGTGGAAAGTGCTGCACCGGCAACACCCCACTTGAGAACGAAGAGCGCAACGTAGTTGCCGAATATATTGAAAATATTGCTGCAAACGGAAATTATCATCGGCAGGCGGGAATTGCCGGAGGCACGAAAAACTGCCGACGAAGCGCTGAAAACAGCGCTGAAAGGATAGCCTACAGCGGTTATGAGGAGGTAAGTTTGTGCTGAAGCCATTACGTCGGGTTCAACCTGACCAAATATGAGACTGAGGAGAGAGTTGCAGGAGATGAGGCAGATGGTCATAATTGCAAGCGAAAGAACAAGTGCAGAGAGAAGCATCTGTCTTGCAACGCGGTTGGAACTCTTGGCGTTGTGTTGACCGAGATACTGCGAGCAGATGATAGTACCGCCGGTAGAAACGGCGAGGAAGAGATAGTTGACAAGTTTATTGACAGAATCAACAAGAGATACGCCGGATATTGCCGCAGCACCTATGTTTGAAACCATGAGCGTGTCGACAGTACCCATGAGGGCGACGAGTATTTCCTGTATCATAAAGGGTATCATCAGCTTGCGCAGGTCGCGGGCGGAATACATGACATAACGCTCCTTTCAATATAATAGGCAGACAGAGTTTAGCACCAATTGAGCAAATTATCAATCCCATGATAATAGCGGGACAAGAATAAGGAGAACTTCACAAAATGAAGTTCTCCCATTTATGTGTGAAATATACTGATTACCCTTTGCAGCCTTCGTACCATTCCAGCAGTGCGGCAAGTGCATCTTCGCAGACGCAGTTACCACCGTGAACCATGAGTTCAAGCATAATGCGCTCTTCTTCGGTGCGCTCGGTGTTGGCAGCGAGATTGTTGGCAGCACCCTTGGTTACAGCCTTGAGGATTAGTTTGTTGAGACCGCGTAGCTTTTTGTAATCAACGCCGCCGCGCATAGTGAATACGGGAATATGTTCGGCAACGGAATTGACGCGGCGAATTTCGCTAAGCTGAGAGCCGGTAGCGCCCATGCAGACACCGCATACTGCGGCAATGTCGTAGAGCTTGACAGCCTTGTCATATCCCTTTATCTTGCTGGCGCAAACCCAGCCAAGGTATATTATCTTTTGTGCGGAAGGCATGGTTTTCTGAGCCTTCTCAAGGGAATACACGGGCAGACCAATCTTTTCGCCAAGCATTCTGGCGTATTTTTCGGTATGGCCGGTATTAGAGGTGTAAACGATAGCTTTGATTTCCATAAGTTACCGCTCCTTTCTACTTGGGGAATTATACAGAAAAAAGCGCCCTATGTCAAGAAAAGTGGGGGACAAGGTCAAAATGGAGCTTGTTTTTATTGCAATTGTGGCGGTATAATGGTTAAAAACAATCGCGGAGGCTGTAAGATGCTGAGACTCAAATGCCCTGTCTGCGACGCTGTGCTTTGGGAGAACGAGAAGGGTTATTTCTGTACCAAGGGACACCGCTATGATAAAGCAAAACAGAATTATGTTAACCTTCTGATGTCCAACAAAAAGTCTGAAAAGAGGCATGGTGACGATAAGCTTATGGTTAAGGCGCGAACAGACTTTTTAGATAAGGGATACTATGAATGCCTGCAGCGCGCACTGTGTGAGGCGGCGGCAAAATACGTCGAAGATTATGTAAACTTACTTGATGTTGGATGCGGAGAAGGATATTATACCGGTGCCGTTAAAAAGGCGATAGAGAATACGGGAAAGGTTTGCGATGCGCTTGGTCTTGATATTTCAAAAGAGGCGCTGATAGCCGCGAATAAGCGCGATAAGTCTTTGCGCCTTGTGGTGGGGTCAAGTAACTCATTGCCGGTTCCCGATGAGTCGTGCGATATTGTGATGAACGTATTTGCACCTCTTGACGATGGGGAGGTTCTGCGCGTTTTGCGCCCGGGCGGTATGCTGCTGCGAGCTGTTCCGGATGTCGGTCATCTTATGGGCCTCAAACGTGCAGTGTATGATACGGCATATGCCAATCCCGAACCTGAGTATTCGCCGGAGGGCTTCGAATGTGTTGAAGCAATCAATGTGCGAGATGAAATAACGCTCGTTGGCGACGATATTGGTAA
>JAFXFT010000140.1 GCA_017513385.1 Oscillospiraceae bacterium
CTGTATCTACCGACATAAGTGAGCGCATTACATACTCCTGCCGCAGGCTCAGCCCTTCAAGGCTGCGTTCCCTGCAGGTAATGAAAAACTGCGCACGCTTCATTACAACGCCTAGCTTTTTCAAGTCCTCAAATCCTATATTTGCCGCCCTGCGGGCAACTATTATCCGTCTTGCGCTCTTTACGCCTATGCCCGGAACGCGCAGCAGGGCTTCATAGTCGGCGCGGTTTATCTCAACGGGAAAGAACTCCGGATGATTCAGCGCCCAGGTGCATTTGGGGTCAACGTATGGATTGAAGCTTTGGTGCTCCTCGTCCAGCAGTTCTGAGGCTTTAAAGCCGTAAAAGCGCAGAAGCCAGTCCGCCTGATAGAGGCGGTGCTCCCTAAGAAGCGGCGGCTTTGTCAGCAGGCTGGGTAGATTGCTGCCCTCCACCACGGGTATATAGGCGGAGAAGAAAACCCGCTTCAGCTCATATTTTTTATACAATCCTTCGGCTAAGTTAAGTATATGGAAATCCGTTTCCGGCGTTGCGCCTATTATCATCTGTGTACTCTGCCCCGCCGGCACGAAGCTGGGTGTGGAACGGTAGAGCACCATGTCCTCCCTGTTCTCGCTGATATGCTCCTTCAGCTGCGCCATAGGCGTAAGTATGGCTGTTTTCGTCTTATCGGGTGCCAGCAGCTTCAGGCTGTTTTCCGATGGCAGTTCGATATTCACGCTCATTCTGTCGGCAAGGTAGCCAAGACGGGTCAGCAGCGCCTCGTCCGTGCCGGGAATAGTTTTTGCATGGATATATCCGCGGAAGTGATACTCTTCCCGCAAAATACGAATGCACTCTATCATGCGCTCCGTGGTGTAATCAGGATTTCCGATCACCGCCGAGCTCACGAACAAACCCTCGATATAATTGCGGCGGTAAAACTGAATGGTAAGGTCGGCAAGCTCACGGGGTGAAAATGTGGCGCGGGGCGTATCGTTTGAGCGGCGGTTTACGCAGTAGGCGCATTCGTAAGAGCAGGCATTGCTCATGAGCACCTTGAGCAGCGTGACACAGCGTCCGTCTGCGGAAAAACTGTGGCAGCAGCCCGCAGGTGACGCGTTGCCTATGCTCCCCTTTTTGCCGCCGCGGGTGAGTCCACTTGATGTGTATGCCACGTCATATTTGGCGGCATCGGCAAGAATCTGCAGTTTTTCGTCGGTTGTCATAATACGTCCCTCCTTCGTAACTGGTTACATATCGCTATTTGTGCCTTCGGCTCCCCTCATCAGACGGCTGCGCCGCCAGCTTCTCCCCAAGGGAGAAGCCAAAACAAATTTTCAGGCATTGCGGCAAGTCACCTCCATTGGGACCGCTTGCGGTGGATGAGGGTCCGCCCTACGTTCTCTTAATAAGATTATTCATAACAGCAAATTTCAAGCGCCCGCAAATCGAACATTTGTTCTATAAATATACACCCGTTTTTCAGGAATTGCAAGAGGAAATTGCTCTCATTTTCAAGGTTTACTACTCTGCGGGGATATGGTATAATGTTTCCAGAGATACCCCGCATCGTTTCCGAAATACTTTCAACCGGGGGATTCTTCGGGGCTTTGCCCCTCTGAATGACATTTAATCTCAAGGAGGCTACGTTATGGACAACGGACAGCCCTACTGGAAAGACAAGCATTACGCATTCTTCTGCAACAAGGAGTGCGAGGCCTTCCCCTGCCACGAAGGCATAAAGGAAGAGGAATTCAACTGCCTTTTCTGCTACTGCCCCCTCTACCCTCTCGGTGAACACTGCGGAGGTAATTTCAGCTACACTGAAAAGGGCATCAAGAACTGCGAAAAGTGCCGCATGCCCCACCGCAAGGACAATTACGGCTTCATCATCGAGCAGTTCCAAAAGGTGGCGAAAATAGCCTGCCGCGATTGCGACAAGTAAATAATATACTGTAAAACAACTTTTCTCCTTTACGGAGTTTCCTCGTTTGTTTGGTTAAGCTTCTCCTATGAGGAGAAGCTGGCGGCGAAGCCGACTGATGAGGTGGCCGCCGCAGGCGGAAAATACCTATTACCTTTTCACTATCACTTATTACCTCAAATTCCACCTCATCCACCGCAAGCGGTCCCCCTTCCCCTCAAGGGGAAGGTTATTCTTTTGTTTTATACTTTTTCGTGTTATCGTTTCTGCTGCCCTAAGCATTAGTGCCTCGGAGCGTCGAGGGCGGTGCTCCATACAGGTACACTGCACCTCATTCCCAATCATTATCTAATAAAAAACCATCAACGGAAGTACAGCTTCCATTGATGGTTTTTATCTTTATTTAACGTATTCGCCCATTTCCTTTATCTGCAAACGCAGGCGGTCGCTTATGAGTGCGATGAACTCGGAGTTCGTAGGCTTGCCCTTTATATTGCTGACCGTGTAACCGAAATACTTCTGCAGCACCTCGATATCGCCCCGATCCCATGCGACTTCTATGGCATGGCGTATGGCTCGCTCCACGCGGGAAGATGTGGTACCGAATTTCTTTGCAACCATTGGGTACAGAGCTTTAGTTACTGCATTTATCAGTTCCATATCTTTGACGGTGAAGATTATCGCCTCTCGGATATACTGATAGCCCTTTATGTGGGCGGGCACACCTATCTCATGGATAACCTCTGTTACCATGCTCTCTATCTTTCTGTCGCTGATGGCCTTCTTATTGCCTTTCATGCCCACAAGACCCGCTTCGCTGCGGCTCTCCGCTGCAACCTCACGCACACGGCAAAACAGCTCATGCACGTCGCAGGGCTTGGAAATGAAATAATAAGCACCCAGCGCTGCCGACTCGGCAACTATCTTCTCCTGCATGAATGCAGACACTATAATGAAGGCAGGTCTGTAGCCGCTCTTACCGGCATACTCCCGCAGAACCGAGATACCGTCCCTGTTCTGCAGTATCAGGTCCATTACGACCACATCCGGCTTCTTTTCCGCAATCAGCCTTACAAGCTGAGCTCCGTCCCCGGTATCGCCTATGACCTCTATTCCGTTTTCATTCTTCGCGGAATCCGACAACAGAAGCCGAAAATCCTCGTTCTGATCCGCAAATATTATTCTGCTCACTTTTTCCAAGATTATTTCCTCCGTTTTCCTATACGCTCAGGGCATAATCTTTATCTCTTGCCTCAACTTAACTGCCTACAATTTACCAAATATTTACATAAAAGTCAAGGGCATTTTACCACTTTTTGGAAAATAATTGTAAATCGCAGATTACAAGTCGCAAGCTTACTGAGGAGCCTTTTCATGATCCTCGCGGCGGATCTGTGCGCGCTTTATCTTGCCGCCGATAGTTTTGGGCAGCTCGTCCACAAATTCCACGATACGGGGGTACTTATAGGGTGCGGTGACCTTCTTTACATGGTTCTGCAACTCCTTGACCAGCGCATCGGAGGGCTCATAGCCCTTTGCAAGCACGATGGTAGCCTTGACCACCTGACCGCGTACAGGGTCGGGTGCTGCGGTGATAGCGCATTCAACAA
This sequence comes from Oscillospiraceae bacterium, assembly GCA_017513385.1. GTDB lineage: Bacteria > Bacillota > Clostridia > Oscillospirales > Oscillospiraceae > RGIG6375. Next base: position 3,516 of record JAFXFT010000140.1, read on the forward strand.
CGGCGGGGTGCTCGATGAGAGCGCTTTCTACCTCGAACGGTCCTATGCGGTAGCCGGAGCACTTGATTATATCATCGCCGCGGCCTACGAACCAGTAGTAACCGTCGCTGTCGCGCCACGCCATATCGCCAAGGCTGTAATACTTGCCGCCCAGCTCCCGCTGAGTGCGCTCCGCGTCGCCGAAGTAGGAGGTGAACAGACCAACAGGCATATGCTCGTCGATATTATTAACCACTATGTAGCCCTCTTCGCCGTCTTCAACCTCGTTGCCGTCGGCGTCCATGAGGGTGATATTATAGATAGGCGAGGGCTTGCCGGTAGAGCCGGGCTTGACATCGTCCCAGCCAAAGTTTGCAAGAACAACTGTAGTTTCGGTCTGGCCGAAGCCCTCATAGATCATGTGTCCGGTGAGCTCCTTCCACTGCTTTACGACCTCGGGATTGAGGGGCTCGCCTGCGGTGGCGCAGTGGTGAATGGAGGAAAGATCGTATTTGCTTACGTCCTCCTGCAGCATAAAACGGTACATGGTGGGAGGTGCGCAGAAGGTAGTGACCTTATACTTTTCCAGCACGGAAAGAAGACCCGCGCCGGTGAATTTATCCATATCGTATGCGAAAATGGTAGCGCCGCATATCCACTGACCGTAGATCTTACCCCATCCGAATTTTGCCCAGCCGGAGTCGGAAACGCTCATGTGGAGCATATTTTCCTCAACGTGCTGCCAATACTTGGCGGTAACAATCTGACCAAGAGGGTACTTGAAATTATGTGCAACAAGCTTGGGCATGCTGGTGGTGCCGGATGTGAGGTAGATGAGCATGGTATCGGTGGCCTTGGTGGCCTCCTCGCCGGTGGGACGCTCGAGCTGGTCGGAGAAAGGCGCGATACCGTCGGCAAAGTTCAGCCAGCCATCTCTTGCACCGTCAACGATAATGCGGTGCTTTATGCTCTCCGCCTCTGCCATGGAGGCGTCCACCTGATCGAGAACGTAGGGGTCATTAACGCAGATAACAGCCTTTATCTCGGCAGAATTGGCGCGATAAACGATGTCCTTCTTGGTAAGCTGGAGGTTTGCGGGAATGAGCACTGCACCCAGCTTATGCAGGGCGGGAGCACAGACCCAGTATTCCCAGCGGCGGCGGAGTATGAGCATAACTCTGTCGCCCTTTTTGATACCGAGGCTCTTAAGGAAGTACACGGTCTTATTGGACAGTCGGCTGATTTCGCTGAATGTCAGTGTCTTTTCGCCGCCGTGGTCATCGCACCAGACAAGAGCGCGTTTGTTCACGTCCTCCTTTGCCCAGCCGTCCACTATATCCCAGCCGAAGTTAAAGTCATCGGGCTCGTTGACTCTATAGTTATTTTTAAGATCCTCGTAAGAGTCGAACTCTATACGGGGAAGATATTTTTCCAAAAGCATAAATCCGCTAACTCCTTATTCTGCGATCATGGTCACAAATACAGCGGGCACATCGCCGCCGCACTTCTGTCCGTGGGGGTACATGGGGTTGAAGTAGATGCTGTCGCCCTTCTCAAGGACTATCTCCTTGTCACCGAAGGTAAATATTACAGTGCCTTCAACAACGAAGTTGAATTCCTGTCCCACATGGGTAACAAGATCCGCAGGCTCGTCGGAGGGATCGAGTGTAACCAGCAGGGGCTGCATTATCTTGCGGGTATAGCGCCATGCCAGATCCTGATAGTTATAGCCCTCGTAACGCTGTACGCTTCTGCCCTGTCCGGACTTGACCACATGGTAGGTATCAAGCTTTGCGGCGCTGCCGGTAAGAATCTCGGTGAAGTCCACACCGAACTTGTTTGCTATCTGAAAAATAACGCTGATGGGAATATCCTCGCCGTTTTCTTCGTAACCGGCATAGACCTCGCGGTCAATGCCAAGCTCGTCGGCCAGCTCCTCGCGGGTATAGCCGCAGGCATCACGCAGGCCGGATATTCTCTGAGCGATTTCGTGTACGTTATCCATACTGTGCTCCTTTTCTTTGAATTATTACTGCCTTGAGAGCAGCGAAGTATAATTCTGCTTCGTTCCTCTCAAGGTACTATATAATACAATTCTCAGCGGGGGAATTTCTTCCCCCGCTGAGTGCGGTTTCTTAGAAATCCATACCAAGCTGCAGAGCCTTCTTATTGGACTCCAGCATGGCGGCCTTGGATGCGGGAACGCACTTCTCAAGACCCTTCATGAGAGCCTCGAAGGAGCAGAACTGCATCTCCTTAAAGAGCTTGCCCAGCAGGATGATGTTGGCAAGACCCTTGATGCCGTTGTCGTCAGCCATCTTGGTCGCGGGAACGTAGAAAACATTGATGTCGGTACGCTCGGTGGTCTTTTCAACCATGGTGCTGTCAACAAGAACGGTGCCGCCGGGAACGACGGTATCGATAAACTTATCGAAGGAAGGCAGGTTCATGGCGATGAGTGCGTTGGGATTGAGGATCAGCGGAGAGCCGATGGGGTTATCGCTGACGCAGACACTGCAGTTGGCGGTGCCGCCGCGCATCTCGGGGCCGTAGGAGGGCAGCCAGGAAATCTCGCGGCCTTCCATAAGACCGGCATATGCGGTTACTTTACCGGCAAAGAGCAGACCCTGTCCGCCGAAGCCGGCCAGCATGAGGTTAAGATCGGATCTCATTCTGCAGCGCCTCCTTCCTCGGGATACTTGTCCTTATAAACACCGAGGGGGTAATAGGGCAGCATATTGTCGCGCAGCCAGTCGAGAGCTTCGTTGGGAGTAAGCCCCCAGTTGGTGGGACATGCGGAAACTACCTCAACGATGCTGTAGCCGCGACCGTTCACCTGATTTTCGAAAGCCTTCTTGATAGCCTTCTTGGCCTCGCGGACATGCTTTACATTGTCAACGGTTACGCGCTGAGCAAAGCTAACGCCGTCCAGAGTGGAGAGCAGCTCGCAGACTCGGATGGGATAACCGGCAGCGTTTACGTCACGACCGTAGGGAGTGGTCTGAGTGATCTGACCGGGCAGAGTGGTGGGAGCCATCTGACCGCCGGTCATGCCGTAAATGGCGTTATTGATAAAGATAACGGTGATGTTCTCGCCTCTGGTTGCGGCGTGAACGGTCTCTGCCATACCGATAGCTGCAAGGTCGCCGTCGCCCTGATAGGTGAAAACGATGTTTTCGGGTCTTGCGCGCTTGATGCCGGTAGCAACGGCGGGAGCTCTGCCGTGGGCAGCCTCTACCATGTCGCAGGCAAAGAAATCATAAGCGGTAACGGAGCAGCCAACGGGAGAAATACCGATGGTACGACCTTCGATGCCCAGCTCGTCAATGGTCTCTGCGACCAGACGATGTACTATGCCGTGAGGGCAGCCGGGGCAATAGCTGAATACCTTATCGGTAAGAGCGTGGGGTCTTTCAAATACAACAGCCATTTTATATACCCTCCTGAATCTTCTTTATCTCTTCCAGAACCTCGGCGGGAGAAGGAATCATACCGCCGGTACGACCATAGAAGTAAGTGGGTCTTGCGCCGTCAAGGGCAAGGCGGACATCGTCCACCATCTGACCCATGCTCATCTCAACGGTGAGGAATGCCTTGGCGTGACCGGCAGCCTTCTTGATAGCGTCTACGGGGAAGGGCCACACGGTGATGGGACGGATCATACCGACCTTGATGCCCTGTGCGCGTGCCTCTACGACTGCGCTGCGGCAGACACGGGAGGATGCGCCGTAGGCTACGAGAACGATGTCGGCATCGTCTACCATAAGCTCCTCGCAGCGCTGCTCGGTTGCCTGACACTGGGCGTAACGCTCATAGCGTGCGCGTACGGTCTTTTCAAGCAGGTCGGGCTCCAGGTAGAGGGAGTTTACGATATTGTGGGTACGCTCGTTGTTATGACCGGTAACCGCCCAGGGCTTGTCGGAGACCTTGACGGTACCGGGCTCGGGCAGCTCAACAGGCTCCATCATCTGACCAAGCAGACCGTCGGAGAAGAGCATTGCGGGCATACGGTACTTTTCGCCAAGCTCAAAGGCAAGGAACACCATGTCTACCATTTCCTGAACGGTAGAGGGAGCAAGAACGATAAGCTGGAAGTCACCGTGACCGGTGGCCTTGGTTGCCTGATAATAGTCAGCCTGAGAGGGCTGGATGCCACCGAGACCGGGACCACCGCGCTGTACGTTGACGATAAGGCAGGGCAGGTCGCATCCGGCTATGTAGGAGATACCCTCGGTCATAAGGCTGAGACCGGGAGAGCTGGTGGAGGTCATGGTGCGCACGCCTGCTGCGGCTGCACCGAGAACCATGTTTATGGAAGCAAGCTCGGATTCCGCCTGAAGATAGGTTCCGCCGATCTTGGGCATTTTCTTTGCCATATAGGCGGCAAGCTCGGTCTGCGGGGTGATGGGATAACCGAAGAAATGATGGCATCCTGCGCAGATAGCAGCTTCCGCAAGGGCTTCATTGCCCTTCATAAGTACTTTTTCAGCCATTACACTCGTCCTTTCCTTATTTCTCAACTGTGATAGCCACGTCGGGGCACATCATAGCGCAGCAGCAGCAACCGCTGCATTCGCTTCCCTCTATCTGAGCGGCGGGGTGATAGCCCTTTGCGTTGATGCGGCTGGTATCCAAAGCGATGATATGCTTGGGACATGCATTCACACAAAGCTCACAGCCTTTGCAGTAAGTTTCGTTTACCGTGATTTTTGCCATGGGAAAATCATTCCTTTCACATCCAGGGTGTTTTTACATGAACCTTCACCGGATAAATATTTTCAATGTCAAGCTTGTCGGCGAAGCTTTCGGGTGCTGTGGTAAAGCGCAGAGGCAGATTCATATCCGCTGCCGTCTGTCTGGCATATTCCATCGACGAAAGGACGGTCTCCTCCGTCGTAAAGCCCATAAGGTGGGTGTTATTGACGATGCCGGTAGCCTTTATGCGGGACTTGCGCTCTATCTCGGAGAGTATTTCCCCGGCAGAGGCGGCATCGGAAGTGATGGGACGGTTTTTGTTGATAACATAGAGCATGTCATAGTCTATTGCGTTTATCTTGCGGGAGAAGCGCCCCAGCGCCGTGGCTCCCACATCATCGCCGCCTACATCTATTATTATGTATCCCTCGGGGCTGTCAAAGATGGATGCCACCTCAGCAGGGATAGAGGGCGAGTCCAGATTGCCGCCGGCAAAGGCGGAGGCTATAAGGCGAACTCCCGCTTCCTGTATAAGATGACGGTAATCCGAGGACCGGAAGTAGGGATTGACTACATCCATATCCACAAGGGTAACCTTCTCCCCTCTTGCAGCAAGGTCGAGGGCAATATTCAGGGACAGATTTGTTTTTCCGCAGCCATAATGACCGCAGATAAGGGTAAAGGGCTTGAAATCCATTGTTTTTCTCCGTAAAAAGTGCTGTTTTTCGTGATGTTTTAGTCATTTAAACCATGATACCATATCTTATATTGAATTTCAATTCAAATATTTTGTCATTTTATTCAAATTTTCATTTTTCACTGCCCCATAATTATTTCTTAATATCTAAACGTGTTCATATTTTGTATTTTCATATAACAGCTTGAAAAGCGCTCTCCTTCCGACAAAGTTGTACAAATTAACCATTTATTCAACCCCTACATAAAATAGGTTTTTCTTTAACAATTTTGTATTTTTCATCATCATTGTCCAAAAACTGAACTTGTTTTTCCAGCTTTTATATGTCCCATAGTCATTTTTATGAACTTGTTCGTTTTTACTGCTCTGAATTTTGGTCAGTTTTGATGAAATGTAACAATAACTTCATTTAGCTAATGACTTTTTACAATTAGCATGCTATAATTGCAACAATGGCACCATACTGTTTATTAAATACTGAAACGTATATAAAACCATTAAGGAGGAAAACACATGGCTCATCTGCAAGAGGCTGCTGCTGCCAAGATCAACGAGATCTGTGACAGACACATCGGCCAGAAAACCCCGCTGATTATGATTCTCAGCGACATCCAGAACGAGTACGGCTACATACCCCTTGAGGTTCAGGAACTGGTATCCGCAAGAACCGGAATTTCCGTTGCTGAAATCTATGGCGTAGTTACCTTCTACTCTTTCTTCTCCCTTACTCCCAAGGGAAAGTACGTTGTCGGCTGCTGCCTGGGTACCGCTTGCTACGTTAAGGGCGCTCAGCAGGTCATCGACAAGTTCTCCGAAATCCTCAATATCAAGCCCGGCGAAACCAGCGAGGACGGTCTGTTTACCCTCGATGCTCTGCGCTGCATCGGCGCCTGCGGCATCGCTCCCGCTGTTTCCATCAACGGCAAGGTTTATTCCAAGGTTGCTGTTAAGGACGTTCCCGTCATCATCGATCAGCTGAGAGCTGACGCAGCTGCCGAATAAGGAGGTAACGCACTATGATTAAGAATTTTGCTGAATTCGAATGTAAGCGCGAAGAATGTTCTGCTGCTCTGGCTGCTAAGTTCAGTGGCTCCAACGGCATGCGCGCTGTAGTTCTCTGCGGCGGTACCGGCTGTCTTTCTTCTGACTCCGCTGCCATCAGAGAGAAGATCGAAAAGCTCGTTATCGAGAAGGGCCTTTCCGATAAGGTCACCGTAAACCAGGTTGGCTGCTTCGGCTTCTGCTCTCAGGGTCCCTTCGTTAAGATTTATCCCGAAGATACTCTCTACAGACTCGTTACCATGGACGACGTAGAAGAGATCGTTGAGACCGACCTCATCGGCGGTCAGGTTGTTGAGAGACTGCTCTTCGTCGATCCCGCTACCGGCGAGAAGGTTTCCAAGCAGGATGACATCAACTTCTACAAGAAGCAGATGCGTATCTCCCTGCACGGCTGCGGCTCCATCAACCCCGAAGACATCAACGAAGCTATCGGCGCCGGCGCTTTCGCAGGTCTCGCAAGAGCACTGCAGATGGACAGAGCCGACGTTATCAAGGAAGTTCTCGACTCCGGTCTCCGCGGCCGCGGCGGTGCAGGCTTCCCCACCGGCAGAAAGTGGCAGTTTGCTTACGCTTCTGAAGGCGACGAGAAGTATGTCGTCTGCAACGGTGACGAGGGTGACCCCGGTGCATTCATGGACCGTTCCATCCTTGAAGGTAACCCCCTTGCAGTTATCGAAGGTATGATGATCGCCGGTTACGCTATCGGCGCTAAGGAAGGTAACTTCTACGTTCGCGCTGAGTATCCCACCGCTATCCACCGCCTCAGGGTTGCTATCAAGCAGGCTGAAGAGATGGGTCTGCTCGGTGACAACATCATGGGCACCGACTTCTGCTTCCGCGTATACATCCGTCCCGGCGCAGGCGCATTCGTCTGCGGCGAAGAGACCGCTCTGCTGAACTCCATCGAGGGTAAGCGCGGTATGCCTCGTCCCCGTCCTCCCTTCCCCGCTGTTAAGGGTCTTTGGGATAAGCCCACTATCGTTAACAACGTTGAGACTCTCGCCTGCGTTCCCTACATCCTCAGAGAGGGTGCAGAGAAGTTCGCTCAGAACGGCACCGAGAAGTCCAAGGGCACCAAGGTATTCGCTCTCGGCGGTAAGGTCAACAACGTTGGTCTCGTTGAGGTTCCCATGGGTACCACTCTCCGCGACCTGATCTTCGACATCGGCGGCGGTATTCCCAATGGCAAGCAGTTCAAGGCTATCCAGACCGGCGGTCCTTCCGGCGGCTGCCTCACCGCAGATTTCCTGGATGAGCCCATCGACTTCGATAACCTCGTTGCCAAGGGCTCCATGATGGGCTCCGGCGGCGCTATCGTTATGGACGAAGACAACTGCATGGTCGACGTTGCTAAGTTCTACATGGAATTCATTTGCGACGAGTCCTGCGGTAAGTGCACCCCCTGCCGTGTTGGTACCAAGCGTATGCTGGAGATCCTCACCAGAATCACCAACGGCACCGGCACCATGAAGGATCTGGACGAGCTGGAAGAGCTGGGTAATGCTTGCAAGAGCAACGCTCTCTGCGCTCTCGGTCAGACCGCTTCCAACCCCATCATCTCCACTCTCAGACACTTCAAGCATGAGTACATTGCTCACATCGTTGACAAGAAGTGCCCCGCTAAGGTTTGCAAGAACCTCATGCAGTATAAGATAGACCCCGATAAGTGCAGAAAGTGCAGCCTCTGCGCACGTCAGTGCCCTGCTAACGCCATCACCGGCGAGGTCAAGAAGACTCCCTTCGAGATCGACGCTACCAAGTGCATCAAGTGCGGCGCATGTATCTCTTCCTGCAAGTTCGGCGCCATCTACAAGGATTAAGGAGGTACATACAATGGCTCTTGTTAATATCAAAATAGAAGGCCGCCCCTATCAGGTAGAAGACGGCATTACTATACTCGAAGCCGCCAGAAAGTGCGGTTATGAGATTCCCTCCCTCTGCGCTTTCAACCACGGCGAATGCAACCAGGGTTCCTGCCGCGTATGTCTCGTTGAGGCTACCGGTGCTAAGGGTCTCGTTGCTTCCTGCGTATACCCTGTAAACGAGGGTATGGAAATCAGAATTGCTACTCCCAAGGCTTCCGCTGCCCGCCGCACCTCTGTTGAGCTCCTGCTCAGCAACCACTCCATGAACTGCCAGCAGTGCGACAAGAACGGCAAGTGCGAGCTCCTGCACGTAGCTAAGCTCACCGGCGCTCGCGAGAACATGTTCCTCGGTGAGAAGACTCCCGTCACCGTTGACGAGATCTCTCCCTCCATCATCCGCGACACCAGCAAGTGCATTCTCTGCGGTCGCTGCGTAGCACGCTGCCAGAATGCTCATGGCAACGGCGTTCTCAGCTTCCAGAACAGAGGCTTTGCTACCATTGTTGCTCCCGCAGGCAACCGTCCTCTCAGCACTTCTCCCTGCATCATGTGCGGTCAGTGCGTAAGCGTCTGCCCCACCGGTGCTCTCACCGAGAAGTCCGAAATCGCTCTCATCGACGCAGCTATGGCAGCCGGCAAGCACGTTATCGTTCAGACCGCTCCCGCAGTTCGCGCCGCTCTTGGCGAAGAGTTCGGCATGAAGATCGGTACCCCCGTAACCGGCAAGATGGTCGCTGCTCTCAAGCGCCTCGGCTTTGCTAAGGTTTACGACACCAACTTCGCTGCTGACCTTACCATCATGGAAGAGGCTACCGAGCTCCTCGGTCGCGTAAAGAACGGCGGCACCCTCCCCATGATCACCTCCTGCTCTCCCGGCTGGATCAACTACGCCGAAACCTACTACTCTGACCTCCTTGGTCACGTTTCCTCCTGCAAGTCTCCTCACGAGATGCAGGGTGCCATCATCAAGAGCTACTATGCTGAGAAGAATGGCATTGACCCCAAGGATATCTTCGTAGTTTCCATCATGCCCTGTACCGCCAAGAAGTTCGAGAAGGAAAGACCTCAGCTTCAGCACGACGGTATCAAGGACGTTGACGCTGTTCTCACCACTCGTGAGCTTGGCGACCTCATCAAGCGCGCAGGTATTCTCTTCCGCGAGCTTCCCGATGAAGAGTTCGACCAGGATCTGCTGGGCGAGTACTCCGGCGCAGCCGTTATCTTCGGCGTAACCGGCGGTGTTATGGAAGCTGCTCTCCGTACTGCTTACTTCGTACTCGAAGGCAAGGAGCACGAGGCCATCAAGTTCGAGGCTGTTCGTGGCTTCGACGGCATCAAGGAAGCTACCCTCACCCTCGGCGGCATGGAAATCAGCATCGCTGTTGCTCACGGCATGAAGAACGCCAAGGTTCTCCTTGACGACATCCGCGCCGGCAAGAGCAAGTACACCTTCATCGAGATCATGGGCTGCCCCGGCGGCTGCATCAACGGTGGCGGTCAGCCCTATGTCCGTCCCTGCTTCCTCCCCAACGAGGATGCCGATATTCTCGACACCTACAAGGAAAAGAGAGCCGCTGCCCTCTACTCCGAGGACGAGCGCAACTCTCTCCGTCAGTCTCACAACAACACTCAGGTACAGCAGCTGTACAAGGATTACCTCGGCGAGCCCAACTCTCACAAGGCTCACCACCTCCTGCACACCACTTATGCTGGCCGCGAGGCATTTATCGATTGATAAATACACTTACACCCCGAATGGTTCGCCATTCGGGGTGTTTTTTTGCTCAAATTCATAAGCAAAAAGGGTACGGCAGCTTCGCCGTACCCTTTCCAATATTCAAAATCAGAACATTTCCTTGCTCATGCGGTCGATCTGTGCGGATACTTCCTCGTAAACACCGGGATAGGTGCTGCCGGGACCGCCTGCAGTGCAGCAGGGAATGAAATACTTGGTTCCGCAGGCGCGGCACATCTTCTCAACATATGCGCCAACCTTCTCGGAGTTCCAATCGTGAGTATCAACAACGCCGTTGTTGATGCCGCCCATGAAGGATATCTGTCCACCGTACTTCTCGATGAGTTCGGGAATATTGTTGGTATCCAGGCAGCCCTGGAAGATGTCGATGCCCATCTCGATCATATAGGGAACGAGGGTTGCAGCGTAGGAGTCGGAGTGGTGAACGATAACCTCAACGCCGTGCTCCTTATAGTAGCCGTAAACCTTCTTGTATGCGGGGAGAATGAACTCCTCGAACATCTCGGGAGACAGGAAGGTAGACTTCTGGCTGCCCCAGTCGTCATGGTGCAGGATAGCGTCGGGATGCTGATTCTCACAGATAACCTTTGCGTACTCCAGCTCCCACTCGGTTATGTAGTCGATAAGCTCATGCATTGCTTCGGGCTCAAGATAGAAGTTGATGAGGCAATCGTCCATACCCATGAGGTAGTGCAGCTGCTCAAAGATGCCGGGGGCTACCATTGCGGTTGCGAAATACTCGTTGCGGTCAACAGCGTCAACCATGGGCTGGAACTCTGCCCACTCTTCAGCGGTAAAGTCAAGGCTGGGAGCGTGAACAACTTCGCGCCACTTGGTGATATCCTTTACAACCTTGTGCTCCTCATCGTGCACTGGGAAAGGACCGGGAGTATTTTCCTTGAACTGAATGGTTACTCCCCAGGAATTGACTACGGTGTTGCCGGTACGGACACCGAAATTCTTCTTCATGTAGGGGTTGCCCATAATGAGCACAAAGGGATCGTACTGGTCTACAAATCTGTCGGGCTTGCCGCCCTTGATGGTCTCAATAAGGTTCTGACGCTTGGTAAGCATGTTTTTTCCACCTTTCGTTTTTTTCGGGCTATATATATAATTTATTCCTCTTTATCCGCTTCCCTGCTGACCTCCACGGCTCGGTACTCCTCGCCCAGCACCAGCAGCTCCACGTTACCTGCGCTGATATCCGCAAGACGTTTATTTACGCCCTCCGAGCTACCCGAGGGCAGAAAAGACTCTATTGTAACGTCCGCGCCATAGTCTATGTTCTCTATGACAGCGCCCGAGGCTTCAAGCTCGCGGCGCACGCGTTCATAAAGGTTATAGGGGCAGGCTGTGGCAGTGCTTTCCCACAGGTCCATACGGCTTACGCCCGCCGCCTCAAGAGCCAGCTTGGCGGCCTGGGAATAGGCGCGAACAAGTCCACCCGTGCCCAGCAGAATGCCGCCAAAATAACGGGTAATCACACAGCACACGTTATAAATTTCACCTGCGCGGAACACATTCAGTGTGGGCATACCCGATGTTCCGCCGGGCTCACCGTCATCGGAATAGCGCATTGCGCCGCCCTCGCGGATTATGTACGCATACACATTATGGGTGGCGTCCCAATGCTTTTCACGCATTTCCTTAATTCGTGCCACCGCTTCTTCCTCGTTTTCAACGGGCCATACACGACCTATAAAGCGGCTGCGCTTTTCTACGAACTCCGCTTCTCCAAATTTAGTTGGTACAAGATAGCCGCTCATACCACATACTCCCGTATCTTGCCATAAATATGGGCGGGGCAAACTGCCTTGACCGCCACGCCGGTATCGGTATACTCGCTTTCCAGCACCTTGCACTCCTTATGGAGCACGTCCAGCAGACCGCCCTTGTCATAGGGAATGAGCAGGTCAAGAGTCTTTACGCCGGCGCTGAGAATATCGAAAATCTTCTTACGCAGCTCGTCCAAACCCTCACCGGTAAGTGCAGACACCTTAACCGCGCCCTCAGGTGAATAAAGTGCCGCAGCTCCGGGCTTATCGCACTTATTATAAACCTCAACGCGGGGCGTTTCGGAAGCGCCAAGCTCCGCAATAAGCTTGTCCACAACCTCTGCCTGCTTCTCCCATTCGGGATTGGAAACGTCAATGACATGAACAATTACGTCTGCAAACTGCAGCTCCTCAAGGGTAGCCTTAAACGCCTCCACCAGCTGATGGGGCAGCTTTCTTATAAAACCAACGGTATCCGACAGCAGCACCTCAAGGGTATCGTCAAGGCGCATACGGCGGGTGGTGGTATCAAGGGTATCGAAAAGGCGGTCGCCGGTCTGTATATCGGAATCGGTGAGCGCGTTGAGCAGAGTAGACTTGCCGGCGTTGGTATAGCCAACCAGTGCCACGGTGCTTACGGAGTTTTTCTCACGCAGACGGCGCTGAGTTGCGCGCACACGGCGCACCTCGCTAAGCTCTTCCTCGAGAGCGTTTATCTTGCGGCGGATATGACGTCTGTCACTTTCAAGCTGAGTTTCACCGGGGCCACGAGTACCGATTCGGCTGCCGCCGGAGGCGGTCTGACGGACAAGGTGAGTCCACATACCGACCAGTCGGGGCATGAGGTACTTATACTGAGCCAGCTCAACCTGCAGGCGACCCTCGCGGGTCTTGGCGCGACCGGCGAAAATATCAAGAATAAGACCGCTGCGGTCAAGAACCTTTACGCCCAATTCCTCTGCCAGCACGCGCATTTGGGAGGGCGAAAGCTCGTTATCGAAAACAACAAGGTCGCATTCGTTTGCTTCGACCGCCGCCTTTACCTCCTTCACCTTGCCCTCGCCGATAAAGCTGCGGGGGTCGGGGGTAGCTCGGTGCTGTATGGTCATGCCGCAGGTGATACCTCCGGCAGTATCAAGCAGGGCCTCCAGCTCCGCCATGGTAACGTCGTCCGAGCGCTCGTCAATATCCAGCGCCTCGGAGTTCAGGCCAACCAGTATAGCCTTTTCCGGTGCGCGGTTCATTGTTTCATATTTGCTGCCAAAGCCCTGTACTACATCCATATTGTTACTCTCCGTGTATAACTGTTTTCCTTAGTATATGCGATTTGTGTATATCATATCAAGTATAAATGCTCTCTCCCCCGCTGTCAACATTGAGGAAGAGAGCATTTTTCATTCATCGCCGGCTGCAGCAGCAAGGAATGCTTCTTCCGCCTGCCGCTGGGCATCTGCTATCATCTGCTTTGCCAAACCGTAATTCTGTTTCTCTATTTCTTCTGCAATATCCGTAAGCGCATTGAACAGCGCCAAGTACGGCTTTTTATATTCGTCCATAGTATCGCCTCCGTGTACATTATAATCCTTACGCTTTATACTTGAGCGCAATACATTTGCAATGCATACAACAAGTACTTTTTGCAATACAGTATAATTACTATACTAAGTGAGGTGAACGTATGGCTGGCTTCAAAATCCCCAAAATACCTACCACAACGAATAAGACCATACGTTTCCCCGACGATTTAATTGAAGAAATCGAATCTGCCATTGCCGGTAAGGAGTGTACTTTTTCCGCTTTCGTTATAGCGTCCGCCAGAAATGCACTGGAGGAACTCAAAGAGGAAGATGAGTAAACCGTGGTGCGCAGCTGTATGGTTTAAATGCGATGATCTGCGGACACAGGCCCGTTCCCTACGAATACGATTAAGTTTTTGCGTCATTCCGAGCACAGCGAGGAATCCCACGTTGGATGGCACAAAAAATAAGGCTGACGGAAAACCGTCAGCCTTGTTTTTATTTTGAGTTGATGGAAAGAGATTATCTCTTGATCCAGTCGAGGTCCTTGCGAGCCTGACCGAAGGGCTCTGCGCCTTCGGGAACTTCCCAACCCATCATGGGAGGAGCCTCGTGACCCTCTTCCTTCATCTTGGCCATCATTTCCATCATAGCCTTCATTCTCTCAGCAGCGATAGCGTCGCGCTCTGCCTTGGTGAGAGTGTAGTTCTCGATGGTCTCGTTGAGGCCGCGGAGCTGGTTCTTCCAGTTCTCGGGATTGTGGTCGGGGAGGCAGATGATACGCTCGTTCTCGATAGCTTCCTTGAGGATCTCAGCCAGCTCAACGGGATCGATACCGGTAGCGTGAACAGAAGACAGGTGCTTCATGGTGCCTTCGGATACGTGGTAACCGGTGTTCTTCAGGTGAGCAGGACGGAACTTCTCTGCGTTACCGATGTTGGAGTTGATGTTGCCGGGGCAGAGAACAGTTGCGCCTGCGCCGTACTTAACGAGAGTCTCAGCGTAGGAGTACATGAGGTTGATAACGCCGGCCTTAGCTGCGGAGTAGGGGCCGGTGCCGGAGCCAGCCATGAAGCCGCCCATGGAAGCGGTGGTGGCAACGTGGAACTCTTCCTTGTTTGCATAAGCCTTGATCATTCTGGGAACGAAGATCAGCAGACCGTTAACAACGTGGTCGAAGCAAACGCCGACAACCCAGTCAAAATCGTCGAAGGTGGAAGCTTCAACGGGACCGAAGGAGTTAACACCAGCGGTCTGGATGAGGAGGTGGGGAGGACCACCGAAAACTTCTTCTACCTTATCGGCAGCTGCGGTATACTCTTCACGGTTGGTGAGGTCTACCTTAAGTGCGAGAACGTCGCTCTCGGCGCAGCCGGAGAAAGCAACGATTTCCTTAACAGCGTTGTCCAGAGCATCCTGACGAACGTCAGCGATGGCGACCTTCATGCCGCTCTTGGAGAACAGCTTAGCCTGACCGAGACCTGCGCCGGAAGCGCCGCCGGTTACGAAACAAATCTTACCTGCAAAATTCTTCATGTGTGCACGCTCCTTTTTTATTTCAATAAAGTATTGACACAATCATACAGAGGATAAAATCCCCTTTGGATTATCATAAACGCATATGCACTCAATTGTCAAGCGCTTTTACTTATAAGAAAAAACTATATCTGCACAAGGAAAAAGGCATGGCGAATAGCCGCCATGCCTTTTTGTAATCGTGATAGGAGATTATCTCTTGATCCAGTCGAGGTCCTTGCGAGCCTGACCGAAGGGCTCTGCGCCTTCGGGAACGCCCCAACCCATCTGAGGCATTTCCTTGCCTTCTGCCTTCATCTTCTCGATCATTTCCATTCTTGCCTTCATCTTCTCAGCGGCGATAGCGTCACGCTCTGCCTTGGTGAGAGTGTAGTTCTCGATGGTCTCGTTGAGGCCACGGAGCTGAGGCTTCCAAGCGGTGGGATCGGTGTTGGGCATAGCAATGATACGGCCGGTCTCGATAGCTTCCTTGAGGATGCCAGCCAGCTCGATGGGATCCTGACCGGTAGCGTGAATGGAGGACAGGTGCTTCATGGTACCATCGGATACGTGGTAACCGGTGTTCTTCAGGTGAGCAGGACGGAACTTCTCTGCGTTACCGATGTTGGAGTTGATGTTTGCGGGGCAGAGAACGGTTGCGCCGCCGCCGTACTTGGGCAGAGTCTCAGCGTAGGAGTACATGAGGTTGTTAACTGCAGCCTTTGCAGCAGAGTAGGGGCCGGTGCCGGAGCCTGCCATGAAAGCGCCCATGGAGGAGGTGGTGGCAACGTGGAACTCTTCCTTGTTTGCATAAGCCTTGATCATTCTGGGAACGAAGATCAGCAGACCGTTTACTACGTGGTGGAAGCAAACGCCGACAACCCAGTCAAAATCGTCGAAGGTGGAAGCTTCAACGGGACCGAAGGAGTTAACACCAGCGGTCTGGATGAGGAGGTGAGGAGGACCACCGAAGGTCTCTTCTAC
>JAFXFT010000141.1 GCA_017513385.1 Oscillospiraceae bacterium
CTTCGAAAAGATTCAGATAGAGGCTCCTTATCATGCTCTTACCAACGCAGGTCACATCACTTATATCGAGATGGACGGCGATCCCATGGATAACCTCGAGGCTTTTGAAAAGGTTATTCGCTACATGCAGAAGTGCGGTATCGGTTACGGCTCTGTAAACCATCCTGTAGACCGCGACCCCGTCTGCGGTTTTTCCGGCATCATCAAGGATCAGTGCCCCGGCTGCGGACGTACCGAGGACGAAGGTCCCTTCGACAGAATCCGCCGCATCACCGGTTACCTTGTCGGCACTCTCGACCGCTTCAACAACGCTAAGCGTGCCGAGGAGCACGACCGTGTAAAGCACACTATCAGCTCCTGCAGCGGTGACTGTGATGAGTGATACCCTGCTTCGCATAGCTGACACTATTCAGGATTCCATAGTTGACGGCCCCGGTTTCCGCTTTGTAGTCTTTACTCAAGGTTGCCTTCGTCACTGTCCTGAATGTCACAATCCCCACACATGGGATCCGGCAGGCGGCAAAGAAGTAACTGTGGATAGTCTTTATAAGACACTCTCTGCCAATCCGCTTACTGATGGTCTTACACTCTCCGGCGGTGAACCCTATCTTCAGGCAGCTGCCTGCGCAGAGCTTGCCCAAAAGGCAAAAAACGGCGGTTTCAACGTATGGTGCTACTCCGGATATACCTTTGAAGAAATACTGGAAATCAGCAAAACCGATCCCGGCTTCAAAGCTCTTATAGAAGCTACCGATGTTCTTATTGACGGCATGTTCCTTATTGAAGAGAAAAGCCTTACCCTTAAATGGCGCGGCAGTCATAACCAGCGTGTAATCGATGTAAAAAAGAGCCTTGAATCCGGAGAAGTAGTTTTACACGCAAACAGATAAACCTGTCTGTTATAACAAAACAGCGGGGCGAATATATCGCCCCGCTGCATGTTCTTTTATTCCCGAGGTATAAAATTGAGAAAACAACGAATCCTCATAGCAATTATATGTTCGGCAGCGGCGGTAATAATCGCCGCTATAGCCATTTTTGCAATGACTCGGCTCGATACACCCGATACGGTGCCAACCCCCACACCAACTGCAGTTATTCCCACCATACCGCCCACACCCACACCTACTCCTACGCCAACTCCGGAGTCAACGCCAACGCCAACTCCAGAACCTACGCCCGAACCCACTCCCGAGCCAACACCTGCGCCTACTCCTGTGCCGACTCCCGAACCCACTCAAACACCTTCTACAGAGCCGGAAATTGAACCTGAACCCACTCCGGAACCTACCCCCGAACCGGAACCTGAAAAATATAGGCTGACCTTCCTTGGCGGTGTTTCTCCAAGAGGCGGTCCTAAAAACTATGCGATGTTTGATGCAGTTTCAAGTCTTATACAGGACGATGATCTAAGTATAATGAATCTTGAAAGTGTATTGAGTGATGTTGCCGCTCCTGTTGTTTCCGAGGCACACATGGCATATACCGCATGGGCACAAAAGTTTAAAGAAGCCGGTATTGACCTTGTAAACATCGCTAACACCCACGTTTACGGCTGTGGTGAAGAAGGATATGCAGATACGCTCAATAGTCTGCACGAAGCAGCTGTGCCGTATGTGGAAAACCGTGACATGACTCTTTTTGTAAGCAAAAGCGGTCTGCTCATTGGTATTTATGCATCCGATGGAGGAGCCGGAAGCAATATTAAGAGAAGTATTTCCACGATGAAAGAGGCAGGCGCAGACCTTATTATCGCCTGTCTTAGCTGGAATAACGGTACTACCGATCTTTATATGAGCAACGAATATCTTTCCGCTCATTACGCAGTTGACTGCGGTGCTGATATCGTTCTTGGACACAACGGTGTCGGAGTACATTATTTCGAAACTTACAATAACTCGCTTATTATATATGGTCTCGGTGAATACGCCGGCGGCTATGATATCAGTGAGTCTGCAGCAGCACTCCAGCTCACTTTGGAGCGCGGCGCTGAAGGTCTTTATATTTCCGAAACAGCGTGTATACCTGTTAAGCCCGGCAACAGTGTTACCCCTCCGGAAGCACTGCCCATTGGCAGCACTGAATACAATAAGGTTATATTCACGCTTCACAGTTCTCCCAGACAGCCCGAGGAAATCATTCAGCCTGATGCTGATATTGCCGATTCTGAGGAATACGCTGAAGAGACCACTATCGATGATAATTCAGATGCCGCTGAAGAAATAGCAGCAGGCGATGTAATCACTTCAAACAACACAGAAGAGGTTGAAAATGGACACTAAAGAAATGTACGCCCAGATGGGCATATCCAACGAAGTATACGAATACGGTGAGAAGATTATAGAAAAGCTTCGTCCCCGTTTCGATGAAATTGACCGCATAGCAGAATTCAATCAGGCCAAGGTGCTTTCCGCTATGCAGAAAAATCGCGTAAATGCGGCTCATTTTGCAGCTACTACCGGCTATGGCTACAATGACGGAGGCCGTGAAACTCTTGAGCGCGTATATGCCGATACTTTCCACACCGAAGCAGCTCTGGTTCGTCCTCAGATAACTTGCGGAACTCATGCACTTGCAGTTGCACTTTCCGCAAATCTCCGCCCCGGCGACGAACTGCTTTCTCCTGTGGGTCGCCCTTATGACACCCTTGAAGAAGTTATCGGTATCCGCGATTCTATAGGTTCTCTTAAAGAATATGGCGTAACATATCGTCAGGTCGACCTGCTCCCCGACAGCAGCTTCGATTACGACGGCATTCGTGCTGCAATAAACGAGCGTACAAAGCTGGTTACAATTCAGCGTTCCAAAGGCTACCAGACCCGCCTCACATTCTCCTCCGAAATGATCGGCGAGCTTATAGCTTTCGTCAAGTCCATAAAGCCTGACCTCATATGCATGGTTGATAACTGCTACGGTGAGTTCGTACAGACCATAGAACCCTCCGACATGGGTGCAGACATGATTGTCGGTTCCCTTATCAAGAACCCCGGCGGCGGTCTTGCTCCTATCGGAGGATATATCTGCGGTACAGCAAAGTGCGTTGAGCAGTGTGCTTATCGTCTCTCCGCTCCCGGTCTCGGTCAGGAGGTTGGTGCAAATCTCGGTCTGCTTCCCTCCTTCTATCAGGGTTTCTTCCTTGCACCTACTGTAACTGCCGGTGCTCTCAAAGGTTCTATTTTTGCTGCTAACGTATATGAAAGTCTTGGCTTCAGAGTTGTACCAAACTCCACCGAGCCTCGTTACGACATTATTCAGGCAGTTGAACTGGGTTCGCCCGAAGGCGTTATTGCATTCTGCCAGGGTATTCAGGCTGCAGCTCCTGTAGACAGCTATGTTACACCCGTTCCTTGGGCTATGCCCGGTTACGATGCCGAGGTCATTATGGCAGCAGGCGCCTTTGTACAGGGTTCTTCTATCGAACTGAGCGCAGATGGACCGATACGTCCTCCCTATGCAGTTTATTTCCAAGGCGGACTCACCTGGTTCCATGCTAAAACAGGTATTCTCATGAGTCTGCAGAAAATGCTGGATGCCGGTCTTGTAAGCCTTTAACGCGTTCTTTTTTGACCCATTTTGTTTCCTTAGTTAATTTACATTATTTGTATATTTGAATGTGTTCAATATTGTGTGATTTTGCGAATGTTATTTTAAGGCATACTATGATATAATCTAAAAGCTGGTACATCCAGCTGTCGATTATATCCAGTGCTCGACAGGCTTATTTAATAAACAACGATGCTTTTGTCTAAAAGGAGGAAAACTTATGCTCGACCCTACTATTTATAAGGATTGGCAAATTGCTGAAGAAGCAGAAAAGACTCTCCCCTCTGTTGACGAGTTCCGTGAAAAGATGGGTCTTCTCCCCGAAGAGATCATTCCCTACGGCAGAACTCCCAAGCTTGATTTTATCAAGATTATGGAACGCCTTAAGGATAAGCCCAACGGCAAATATATTGAAGTAACCGCCATTACCCCCACTCCTCTCGGCGAGGGCAAGTCCACTACCTCCCTTGGTCTTATCGAAGGACTCGGTAAGCTTGGCAAGAATGTAGGCGGATGTCTGCGCCAGCCCTCCGGTGGCCCCACAATGAATGTTAAGGGTACAGCAGCCGGCGGCGGCAACGCTTTGCTTATCCCCATGACTGAGTTCTCCCTCGGTCTTACCGGCGATATTAATGACATTACGAACGCACACAACCTCGGTATGGTCGCTCTCAACGCACGCATGCAGCACGAGCGCAACTACGACGATGCCAAGCTGGAAGAGATAGGCATAAAGCGCCTCAATATCGACCCTGAACGCATTGAGTGGAACTTCGTAATGGATTTCTGCTGTCAGGCTCTCCGTAAGATGGAGATTGGTCTTGGCGGCGGAAAGCTTGATGGTGTAAAGATGACCACCCGCACCAATATCGCAGTTTCCTCTGAGCTTATGGCCATTCTTTCCGTTGCCCGCGACCTTAAGGATATGCGTGAGCGTATAGGCAAGATCGTTCTTGCTTACGATATGGACGGCAATCCTGTAACCGCCGAGGATCTCGAGGTTGCCGGCGCAATGACCGCATGGATGAGAAACACCATCAACCCCACCCTCTGCTATACTGTAGAGCATCAGCCCTGCCTCGTACACGCAGGCCCCTTCGCCAACATCGCTATAGGACAGAGTTCCATTATCGGCGATCGTCTGGCTCTTAAGCTGTTTGACTATCACGTAACCGAATCCGGCTTTGCCGCAGATATCGGCTTTGAAAAGTTCTGGAACGTAAAATGCCGTCTCAGCGGTCTTAAGCCTCACGTTTCCGTTGTTGTTGCCACCATCCGTGCTCTCAAGATGCATGGCGGAGGTCCTGAGGTCAAGCCCGGTCGTCCCCTGCCCAAGGAATATGTCGAGGAAAACCTTGATCTGCTTGAGAAGGGCTGCGAGAACCTGCTGCATCATGTAAATAACGTCAAGAAGAGCGGAATCAAGCCCGTTGTTTGCATCAATAAATTCTATACCGATACTGATGCAGAAGTTGCTCTTATCCGTAAGATTTGTGCTGAAAACAATGTCCGCTGCGCACTCAGTGAGCACTGGCAGTATGGCGGCGATGGCGCTCTTGAGCTGGCTCAGGCTGTTATCGATGCTTGCAACGAGCCCGAAGAGCCCATCAAGTATCTTTACGATCTCGATACTCCTCTGCGCGAGCGCGTCGAGCTTATCGCCAAGGAAGTTTACGGCGCTGACGGCGTAGATTGGGCCCCCGAGGCACTTGCCAAGGCAGAACGTTTTGAAAACGATCCCAAGTATGCCGACTACTGCACCATGATGGTAAAGACTCACCTTTCCCTCAGCCACGATCCTAATGTTAAGGGTGTTCCCAAGGGTTGGCGTCTTCCAATCCGAGACATTCTCGAGTACGGCGGCGCCAAGTTCCTGTGCCCGATGGCCGGTACCATCTCCATGATGCCCGGTACTGCAGGCGATCCCGCATACCGTCGTGTCGACGTCGACGTCGAGACCGGCAAGGTCTCCGGTCTGTTCTAATTTCGCTCGTTCCCGGTATGGGAAGACGGCTTGATTTGAATGAATAACAGTTTCGCCCGATAGGAGTGATCCTATCGGGCGAAATTTTTTATCAGAATAATCGCTGCGCTTCCTGTTTGCGGATGGTTTTAATAACGGTTTCCACAAAATCCCAAACGGGCGGTTCCAGCCATTTATCGTAGAGAATGCACATATACAGCGCCTGATGCCAGTTTTCCAGCGGCACAAAGGCAAGATCGTCGCGGTTCTCCGCGCACTCCTCCGAAACCAGCGTGATGCCCATTCCGGCTGCCACAAGGTCAAAGGCGGCCTGCGCGGTATTGACGGAGCAGACCATCCGTTCTTCCGCTCCGAGACCGCTGGCCCATTGGCCGAAGCTGCCCTTCAAATCCTGATGGAATACGATCTGCCGCTCGTTCTGCAGCTGCTGCGGGAGAATGGAATCCTGCGAGGCCAGCGGATGATCCAGGGGAAGGGCAACACAGAAGTTCCGCTGGCAGAGCTTGCGGAAGTGGAGAGAACGGTCACGGTCGGTGGTGTCCACAATGGCCATATCCAGCTTTTCTTGCCGCATCAGATCCATCAGATCCTCGGAAACACTCTCCATCAGCTGGAAGCGAAGCCGCTCATTCCGGTTCGCGTGGCGGACGATTTCCTGC
>JAFXFT010000142.1 GCA_017513385.1 Oscillospiraceae bacterium
CTTGCGAACCTCAGCGTCAAGCTGGCGCTCCTTGATAGCGATTTCGCGCTCGGCAAGGTCTGCTTCCTTTTCACGCTTTGCGATGTCAGCGCTGACCTTGGTGACCTCGATGGTCTTACGCTGGGTCTCCTGCTGAATGGAGTATGCTGCGTCGGCTTCTGCCTTCTTGCTATCGGCCTTCACCTTCATTTCAGCCTGCTGGATAGCCAGGGCAGCGTCCTGCTCGGCTATCATCTTCTCGGCCTGCACCTTTACGGCGTTGGCCTCCTGCTGAGCCTGAGAGGTTGCGATAGCAATATCTCGCTGGGCATTTGCCTTTGCGATCTGGGCATTCTTGCGGATCTGCTCCACATTGTCGATACCCATGTTCTCAATGGTGCCTGCACCGTCCTTGAAGTTCTGAATATTGAAGTTTACCACTTCAAGACCCAACTTCTGCATATCAGGAACTACATTCTCGGTTATTTTACGGGCAACGCCCTGGCGGTCCTGAACCATTTCCTTAAGACCGACAGAACCCACGATCTCACGCATATTACCTTCAAGCACCTGAGTTACAAGGCTGCTCAGCTCTGCAGGGGTCTTGCCAAGCAGTGCTTCTGCGGCAAGTTCCAGCAGTTGGGGATCGGAGCTGATTTTTACGTTGGCAACACCGTCAACTACTACGTTGATAAACTCGTTAGTGGGAACCGCCTCGCTGGTCTTAACGTCAACCTGCATTACGCGCAGGCTCAGTTTATCGACTCTTTCAAAGAAAGGAACACGCCAGCCGGCTTTACCAATAAATATTCTGCGTCTTCCGAGACCTGAGACTATGTACGCGGTATCAGGGGGTGCCTTCAGATAACCTGCGAAGAACAGAAGCAGCACCACAAGAACCGCTGCGCCAATGATGATGAACTTAACCATTTTCTTTTCCTCCTTAAAATATTTGATGTTGGTTTGTGATAAATTATTCTGCCGGACAGATTTTGCAAGGGTAAGGTTTAGATAAAACAAAAGAGACCTTTACCTTCCTGCGGTAAAAGTCTCGAAAAAACTTTATCAGTCTCCGCGATCCCGAGCCTTTCGGCTGTCTTGACGGAACCACGCCTTCCGCGTCCGGAAGGAACTACTCCCTTTTATTGAGGATAATTTACCACATCTTAGTCCAACCGTCAAGCGGTTTTCAGTGCCCCGCTTACGATTTGTAGATACTCAACAATCCAAAATACGCGTTCACCCACCTAATAGTACTCTCTCCCCATTGACAAATACCCCAACGGGGTATATTATTATTGCAGAAAATACCCCCGGGAGGTATAAGTGTTGCAATGCACACTTAAATTATTAAAATACCCATCGCCTCGCCTTGCAGGCAACCGGCGATGATGGCAAAAATCCTCCCTTCGCCGATAGTGAGGATTGTATTTCTATTTGCGCTGCCCATTGCGGCAGAACGGAGGATTTATGAACAACGACAACAAGGTTTGTGACTGCTGTCACTACAAAAATACGCCCCGCGATGAGGAGACCCTGCGTCAGCTCCACAATCGTCTCAACCGTATTATCGGTCAGTTGGGCGGTATAAAGAACATGCTGGACGAAAACCGCTACTGCGGCGATATTCTCACTCAGGTGAGTGCCGTGGAAAGCGCCCTGCAGAATTTCGGCTACATTATCCTGCAAAACCACATGGCCACCTGCGTTGTGGAAGAAATTCAAAAGGGCAACACCGAAATTCTCGACGAAGCAGTTGAGCTTATCAAGAAGCTAAAATAAGCCAAGGAGGTTAGTGTGAAAAATCACACTAACATGATAAAAAAAAGCCCATCGCCTCGTCCTTTGGACAACCGACGATGATTGCAAAAATCCTCCATGCTCGAGGATTTACAAAAACTATTTGTGCGGTTAAAACCGCATGGGAGGATTAATATGAGTTTCCAAAAATTCAGTGTCAGCGGCATGACCTGCGCCGCCTGCAGCGCCCACGTTGAAAAAGCAGTGCGCGGCGTTGAGGGCGTAAGCGAGGTTTCCGTAAGCCTGCTGACCAATTCCATGGGTGTCGACTTCGCTGCACCTGCCACCGCGCAGAAAATATGCGACGCGGTTTCCGCCGCAGGCTACGGCGCCGCCCCCGATAATGCGCAGGCGGCAAAAAGCAATGCCGCCGCAGCCCGCGAGGCTTTGGAGGATCACGAAACTCCCAAGCTTGCCCGCCGACTTATAGCGTCCCTTATTCTCCTTATCCCCCTCATGTACGTTTCCATGGGTCACGTAATGTGGGGCTGGTCTCTCCCCTTCGCAATGGCTGACCATCCGCTCACCATCGCCCTCTTTGAACTGATTTTCACCGTTGCAATAATGGTGATCAACCAGAAATTCTTCATCAGCGGTTTCCAAAGCGCACTCCACGGCGCGCCCAATATGGATACCCTGGTCGCCATGGGCAGCGGTGCCGCTTTTATTTACAGCACCGCCGTAATGTTCCAAATGTGTGCTGCCGAAAGCGGTCTCGCCCATTATCTCCATGAGTTCTACTTTGAGTCTGCGGCGATGATACTCACACTCATTACCGTGGGCAAGATGCTGGAGGCTCGCAGCAAGGGCAAGACCACCGATGCAATAAAGAGCCTCATGGACCTTGCGCCCAAGACGGCGTGTGTAGTTCGCAACGGTGTTGAGGAAACTATCCCCGCCGAGGACGTTATCGCAGGCGACATTTTC
>JAFXFT010000143.1 GCA_017513385.1 Oscillospiraceae bacterium
CGTTTACCGCCTGCACAGCGGACAAAAGCAACCATGCGTTCGGAAGTATCGGCTTCTACGCCCATAATGGCAGCGATCTTCTGAGCGGCATCAGCACCACCTGGCGCACATTTATTACAGGGAGCATCGCCCTTTACAACAGACTCAGCGTAGTTTGCGCAGCCTGCAAATCCACAGCCGCCGCAGTTAGCACCGGGCAGAGCTTCTATAATAGCGTCCTGACGGGGATCGGTTTCAACGGCAAATACCTTAGAGGCGAAAGCGAGAATAAATCCGAAAAGTGCACCGAGTACGGCAAGAACCGCTACGGCATATACAACAGTAATCATAATATTATGACCTCCTTATATACTCAAAGCGGCAGGCTCAGACCGGAGAAGCCCATGAATGCAAGAGCGATAAGTCCGGCGGTTACAAGAGCGATGGGGAAGCCTTCAAATGCCTTGGGGCAGTCGCTGGTCAGGTCAAGTCTTTCGCGAACACTTGCGAAAAGTACGATGGCCAGCAGGAAGCCAATACCACCGGTAAAGCCATATACTACGCTGCCAATGAAGTTATAGCCATTCTGCGTATTGAGCAGAGCTACACCAAGTACGGCGCAGTTGGTGGTAATAAGGGGCAGATAAATACCGAGTGCCTGATAGAGGGAAGGAATCATCTTCTGCAGGAACATTTCAACGAACTGAACCAGAGAAGCAATAACGAGAATGTAGGCAACCGTCTGCATGAATTCAAGACCAAGAGGTACAAGTAAAAATTCGTTTACTATGTAGCAGACGATGGAGGCAACGGTCATAACGAAAGTAACCGCGATACCCATACCAACGGCTGTATCAACCTTCTTGGAAACACCCATAAAAGGACAAATGCCGAGGAACTGAGAGAAAATAAAGTTCTCAATTAGGATAGCGCCCAAAGCGAGAGATACTATTTCACCAAAACTCATTTCTGGGCCTCCTTTCTCTTCTTCTCGGCAGCCTTATTGCTCATATGCTGCATCGCTGCAATAAGAACACCCATGGTAAGGAAGCCGCCAAATGGAAGAATTATAAAGAGAGTGGTATACTCCTGGGGCAGAATACGAATGCCTGCACCCTCGAAGCCGAGAATACCGCCGCCAAAAGTGCCGTTACCGAGGAATTCACGAATAATGCACATGACAACGAGAACGATCGTGTAACCTATGCCCTGAGCAAGACCGTCAACTGCGGAAGCGGCAACGGTATTCTTGGAGGCAAAGGATTCGGCGCGGGCGAGAATGATACAGTTAACAACTATAAGGGGGATAAACACACCGAGTGATTCGGAAAGGGAGGGCAGGAAAGCCTGCATAAGAAGGTCGATTATGGTAACGAAGCCTGCGATAACAACGATATATGCTGCTATTCTTATCTTAGCGGGGATTATCTTTCTCAGCAGAGAAATAACAACGTTGGAACAGATAAGAATAATTGTTACGGAAAGACCCATGCCAATGCCGTTGAAAAGGGTGGTGGTAATCGCGAGAGTGGAACACATACCGAGAAGCTGTACCAGAACAGGGTTGTTTGTAGTAAGAGCTTCTTTAAACTGCTTTTTTACGTTCATCAATCGCACCTCCTTTTCAAACTGACAGGCCGGCTACGGTTGCCAGCACTGCATTAACACCGTTGGTTACTGCGCGGGAAGTAACTGTAGCACCGGTAAGTGCAACAATTTCGCCGCCGTCCTTATCCACTGCCAGAGTTCCGCTCTTGCCAATATACTGCTCACGGAAGGAAGTGTTGAATGCGTTTGCACCAAGACCGGAAGTTTCAGTCATCTTTACGATGGAGATACCGGTTACTGCGCCGTTAAGGTCTACACCGACAACCATATTGATTGCGCCGCCGAAGCCGCTGGGGCTTACTTCGGAAACATAACCTATGACATTGCCGGAAGCGTCTGCTGCGGTATATACGGAAGTTACAAGACCGCTGGTATCGGTATATGTTTCAACTGCGGTATAGTTGTCTGCGGCAAGAACCGCGCTCATAGCCGCGTCGGTCTTTTCTTTGATGTTTGCGGCAATCTTGTCGCGGGTAATATAGTCTACAAAGCCCAGCAACAATGCAACAACTGCGGTAACGACGAAAAGCACAATTACAAGGCGAGCCATAGAGGCAGGCTTTTTTGCAGTTTCTGTCATTATGCATTCGCCTCCTTTGCTGCCTTAGCGGCATCTTTTTCAGCCTTTTTCATTGCACGGGTATAACCGAAGCGATGGGGCATGGTAGCCTTATCGATAAGCCATACGCAGATGTTCATGATAAGGATTGCGTAAGAAGTACCTTCGGGATAAGAACCAAAATAGCGGATAAATACGGTGAGCAGACCGCAGCCTATACCGTAGATAACCTGACCTACAGGAGTGATGGGAGAGGTAGCGTAATCGGTAGCCATGAATATTGCACCGAGCATTACGCCGCCGCTGAAAAGGTTCCATGCCATCCAGATAAGGTTATCGTTTCCACGGGGGAACGCAAAGGTGATAACGGCAACAGTAAGCAGATATGCAAGAGGAATGCGGGGAGAGATAACTCTGCGGATAATGAGATAGA
>JAFXFT010000144.1 GCA_017513385.1 Oscillospiraceae bacterium
CCATGACAGCCTCAAAGAGTTCCTGGTTAATCATTGCGTTGCCGCCGTATTTGATAACGATGGTTTTGTTGGAATACTTTTGTATGTACGGAAGCGCTTCGGAAAGTATTTTTGCTCTGTCAAGATTAGACATTTCAAAACTTCCTTTCTTAGGTACGATAATCGCCGTTTATGCGAACGTAATCATAGGTGAGGTCACAACCCCAGCAGGTTGCTTCGCAATCGCCCTCAGTCATTTCGATGTCGATAATAACTTCTTTTTCGCTGAGTATCTTGGTGGCAAGGTCTTCGTCGAAGTCGAGACCGCGGCCGTCCTTGCAAACCGGTACGCTGCCAACAGTGGAAGCAAAGCTTACGTTAACCTTTTCGGGATCGAAGGTCTCTCCGGAATAGCCCATTGCGGCGAGAACACGGCCCCAGTTGGCATCGCATCCGAAGATAGCAGACTTGGTAAGTGCAGAGCCGATAACGCTCTTGCCTATAGTTTCGGCTTGTGCTACAGAGCATGCACCCTTAACCTGGCAGGTAATAAGGTGCTTGGCACCTTCACCGTCGGCTGCCATAGAACGGGCAAGGTCAGTGCAGATAGCAACGAATGCCTCGAAAAATGCATCGTAGTCGGCACCTTCGGAAGTGATTTCTGCATTGCCCGCAAGACCGTTTGCAAGCACGATGCAGCTGTCATTGGTGGAAGTGTCACCGTCAACGCTGATGCGGTTGAAGCTTACGCTGTTGGCACTGAGAAGAGCCTTCTTAAGCATGGGTGTGGAAATGGCGCAATCAGTGGTGATGTAGCAAAGCATGGTGCCCATGTTGGGGTGGATCATGCCGCTGCCCTTGGCGATACCGCCGATATGAACGGTTTTTCCGCCGATTTCAAGCTCACAAGCGAACTCTTTCTTTACAGTATCGGTGGTCATAATTGCATTGGCCGCAGCGTCGGAACCATCATAATTCAACTGCTCAACTGCCATGGGAATGCCCTTCTCAATAGCCTCTATGTTAAGGCGCTGACCGATAACACCGGTGGACGATACCATAACGTTTTCGGCGGGGATGTTAAGAGCTGCAGCTGCTGCGCTGCACATACGCTTGGCATTCTCCATGCCTTCGGGCGCGCAGGCATTTGCATTTTTACTGTTGGCTACAATGGCCTGAGCAACTCCGTCCTTGATAAGCTCGATATCAAGAAGAACGGGGGCTGCCTTTACCTGATTCTTGGTGAAGATACCTGCTGCAGAGCAGGGGATTTCTGAATATATCAGAGCAAGATCCTTTTTACTGGGGGAGGAATTGGCCTTTACACCGCAGAATACACCGGATGCTTTAAAGCCCTTGGCGGCGCAAACGCCTCCGTTAATGTATTTCATATTTATTCTCCTTATTCGAGACCGCGGCTTTCTTCAAAGCCGAGCATAATATTCATATTCTGAACCGCTGCACCGGAAGCACCCTTACCCAAATTGTCAAATTCGGTGGTTATAGAGGTAAGCTCGTCGGTACCGCAGACGGTTATTTTCATTTTGTTAGTACCTGTAAGGGTAGAAGCGTAGATAACGGACTCATCACCGCCGAATTCTGCAATACTTACAAAATGCTGCCCTGCATAATGATCACTCAGCAGCTTGTGTATGTCCTTTGCGGTAGGTTTTCCGGGGAGAAGCTCATTGTGAAGCATGATGCTGGTCGCCATTCCTGCGTGGAAATCGCCGAGAATAGGCATGAATACAGGTGTTCTTGTAAGACCACATATAGCCTTCATTTCCGGGAGGTGCTTGTGGGTAAGGTTGAGTCCGTATATTCTGTGAGATTCATGACGGGGGTCACGATTTTCGTCCTCATATTCAGCGATAAGCTTTTTACCGCCGCCGGAGTAACCGGTAAGAGAATGGCAGGTGAGGGGATAATCAGCGGGAATAATTCCGCCGGCAACCAAAGGATATACCGAGGCAATAAAACCGGAAGCATGACAGCCGGGATTTGCAACACGTCTGGAATTAATGATGCGCTCGCGGTGAGCCGGAGATAGTTCCGGGAAACCGTAATCCCAACCGGAAGCGGTTCGGTGTGCGGTGGAGGCATCGATAATTCTGGTGTTGGGATTCTCCACAAACTGAGCCGCCTCAATTGCTGCCGCATCGGGCAGACAGAAAAATACAAGATCAGCTTCATTCATAAGACGCTTGCGCTCAGCGTTGTCCTTGCGGAGTGCCTCGTCAATGAGCAGCAGTTCTATATCGTCTCTGCCTTCAAGGCGGGAGAATATTTTGAGTCCGGTGGTGCCTTCTTTGCCGTCAATGTAAATTTTAGGCTTCATGAAATACTCACTTCCTATCGTTCAAAAAAGCCTTCATAGATGCAATTTGAGCCTCGACGGACTTCTGAGAAGGACCGCCTTCGGCAATTCTGCTGTTTACGCAGTTTTCGAGATTTATGTAATCATATACGTCGGAGGAGAAAACGTCCGACATAGCATTGTATTCTTCGATAGTAAGAGCCTCGAGAGTCTTATTGTTCTTGATGCAATAGTTGACCAGCATACCGACGATCTTGTATGCATCGCGGAAGGGCATACCTTTCTTGACAAGATAATCAGCGCAGTCGGTTGCATTGATAAAGCCCTTGCCGGCTGCTGCTCGCATATTTTCAGGCAGAAGAGTCATTGTGTCCAGCATAGCTGTGAAAACGGGGAGACAGGCTCTTACGGTGTCCACAGCATCAAATACGGGCTCCTTATCTTCCTGCATATCCTTGTTATAAGCAAGGGGAAGAGCTTTCATTACGGTGAGCAGGGTTACGAGAGAACCGTAAACTCTACCGGTCTTGCCTCGTACAAGCTCTGCAATATCGGGGTTCTTCTTCTGGGGCATGATGGAGGAACCGGTTGCGAAAGCGTCGTCAAGCTCCACAAATTTGAATTCCCAAGAGCACCACAGTACGATTTCCTCAGAGAAGCGGGAAAGGTGCATCATCATGATAGAGAGGTCGGACATGAGCTCGAGAGCGAAGTCGCGGTCGGATACACCATCGATGCTGTTCTCGGTGATGCGGGCGAAGCCGAGCTCTGCGGCGACGCGGCGTCTGTCGATAGGATAGGTGGTGGAGGTGAGAGCGCCACTGCCGAGAGGCATTTCGTCCATACGCTCAAGACAATCCTCAAGACGGGTGATGTCACGGCGGAGCATATTGGCGTAAGCCATCATGTAGTGGGCAAAGGTGGTGGGCTGAGCACGCTGCAGATGAGTGTAAGCGGGCATGATAACATCTTTGCCGCCCTCGGCCTTCTTAACGATGGTTTCCAGAAGGGAGATGGCGCTTTCTCTTATAGCAGCGATCTCCTTTTTCAGGTATAGCCTGATGTCAAGAGCGACCTGATCGTTTCTGCTTCGAGCAGTGTGCAGACGCTTGCCGGTGTCACCGATTCTTTCGGTAAGAATGGCTTCGATATTCATGTGGATATCCTCGTTTTCTTCGGTGAACTCCACTTTTCCGGCCTTGATATCTTCAAGTATTTCCTTGAGACATTCAATTATCTTATCTGCCTCTTCCTGTTCAATGATGCCTTGAGCGCCGAGCATGCCTGCGTGGGCAATGCTGCCGGTGATATCCTCTTCGTACATGCGGGAATCAAAGGATATGGAGGCGTTGAGCGCATCGGTGAGCGCATCGGTAGTCTTATCAAATCTTCCTGACCAAGCTTTCATCTGAAATCTCCAATTCTAGGTTCTAAATTAAATCATCATCCTCCGCCGTTTAAAGCGGAGGACGATATGTTATTAAGCTAAATTACTTGTTGAGAATGCCCTGCTTGCGAAGCGCATTGACCTTGATGGGCAGACCGTAAAGGTTGATAAAGCCCTCTGCGTCCTTCTGGTTGTAATCGCTTTCGCCGAAGGTTGCGATATTTTCGCTGTAGAGGGAATAATCGGACCATACGCCGGCCTTGATAATATTGCCCTTGTAGAGCTTCAGGCGAACCTTACCGGTGACCATTTCCTGAGTCTTATCAACGAATGCAGAGAGGGATTCGCGGAGAGTGGAGAACCACTGACCGTTGTATACCAACTCAGCGAAGTTGACTGCGAGTCTTTCCTTCATGTGCATGGTGTCTTTGTCGAGGGTGATGGTTTCGAGATAATCATGAGCAGCATAGAGGATGGCACCGCCAGGAGTTTCGTAAACGCCGCGGCACTTCATGCCAACCAGACGGTTCTCGACGATGTCAAGGAGACCTATACCGTTCTTACCGCCGAGCTCATTGAGCTTGCGGACAATGTCGGAGCCCTTCATCTTAACACCGTCAACAGCTACGGGGATACCCTGCTCAAACTCAATCTCAACGTAAGTGGGCTCATCGGGAGCCTGCTCGGGAGAAACACTCATCTCAAGGAAACCGAGGTTATTGTACAGAGGCTCGTTACCGGGATCTTCGAGATCAAGACCTTCGTGGCTGAGGTGCCAGATGTTCTTATCCTTGGAGTAGTTGGTTTCGCGGTTTATCTTGAGGGGAATGTTGTGAGCCTCAGCGTAGTCAATTTCTTCTTCGCGGCTCTTGATGTCCCATTCACGCCAGGGAGCGATGATGGTCATATCAGGAGCGAAGGCCTTGATGGTCAGCTCGAAACGGACCTGGTCATTACCCTTACCGGTGCAGCCGTGAGCAATAGCATCGGCGCCTTCTCTCTTGGCGATCTCAACGATACGCTTTGCGATTACAGGGCGCGCGAAAGATGTACCAAGCAGATACTCTTCGTACTTTGCGCCGGCCTTGAGAGTGGGGAAGATGTACTCATCAACGAATTCATCAGTGAGGTCTTCTATGTAGAGCTTAGAAGCACCGGTCTTGAGAGCCTTTTCTTCCAGAC
Source organism: Oscillospiraceae bacterium (assembly GCA_017513385.1). GTDB lineage: Bacteria > Bacillota > Clostridia > Oscillospirales > Oscillospiraceae > RGIG6375. The sequence continues at coordinate 4,866 of JAFXFT010000144.1, forward strand.
CGTCAAGCTCATCACCCTGACCAACATCAGCAGATACAGCGATAACTTCGCAGCCGTAGTTTTCTTTAAGCCAAGGGATAATGATAGAAGTGTCGAGACCACCGGAATAAGCAAGTACGCACTTGTTGATTTTTTTCATAATATTCAGTCCTTTTAAATTGCTGTTTAAGCATAATATTCATTTAACGTGGACTATGATAGCACAAAGTGAATGATTATGCAATAGAATATTTGCTATATTTTATTATTTTTCTTTTAAATATTAGGGTAAAATGATGGCACTCAATTTGGAAAACAAATAATCGATGAATAATAATCACGAAAATATGAAAATTATTCATCGATTATGAATATTTATCGTCTGCCTGCGCCACCGCCGCCGGAACGTCCTCCGCCACCGCCGCGGGAGCCTCCGCTGAATCCGCCGGAGCGTCCGCTACTGAAACCACTTCGTCCGGAACTGAAACCACTGCTGCCTGTACGGAAGCCGCTGCCGGTCGAAGAACGATGATTTGGAGGTCTGTAGGTGGGAGGCCTGTGAGTGTGGGTATGATGCCATGTGCGTGGGGGAGAAACCCAGAAGTTTGGGGTATGGGTGCGAGTTCTGCGAACCCGACCTTTCTTATTGATTGAAATGATTACGGCGATAATGATAATGAAGATGATAAGCTTGAACAGAAATTTGAATACACGCCAGGAAGTGCCTATATTGCTTACCGTAGTGTCAACGTAGCTTTCATCGCCTAAAGTGAAATCATAAGTGTCCTCATACCATTCAATAAGCTCGGAGAAAAGTGTTTCGACAGCTCCATCAAAATCACCTTTGTCGAATTTCTTCCAAAAATAATTCTCCAGCATCATATCAACATCATCGTTGGTAAGGTAGGCTTCTATACCACTGCCCTGGGTGAGCCAGCCTTTGCCTTCCTCTGTGACGAGGAGGAGAAGTATGCCATTGTTCTTTTCGGAATCGCCTACGCCCCAGTCATTGAAAAGTTTGACCGCATACTCATCGGCATAGTAGCCATCTTCGAGATATCTTACGGTAACTACAACAATCTGAGCACCGGTCTGAGAGTAGAGAAGGTCATTTTGGGAAATAATCATGTTTTCCGTGGTATCACTGAGAACTTCAGCGTAGTCAGCAACATAGAAATCCTCGGTAGGTTCGGGAATTGCCAATGCGGAAGTGGTGCTGAGAAGCAAAATCAGCATGGCGACAAGTACGGAAAATACACGTTTTATAGAGTGCTTCATTTTCTTTTCCTCACTCAAAAAGTTCGGGGGCATCTATAAAGCAGATGCTTTTAAGAATGTTGGTGGGGAATACGGAAAGGGTAGAGCGATTGAACTCTCTGACAGACTCGTTATAGCCGCTGGACGCAATTTCACCTGCTGCGCCGTCCATTTCCTGCTTGTAGTCCGCAATGCGCTTAGCGTCCTTTGTATCAAGATCCTCGCCGGCAAGAACGGAATGGAGAGCATTGAATGCGACGGTAAGTTCCTTGTTGGCGGCGCAAAGCTCTGCGGGAGTACCATCGTTGTAGAGCAGATTTCTCAGGTCGTTGTAAGCATTGCGGAGAACCTCGGCGTCAGCCTTGGCGTCTTCGAAGGTGTCTGCCACAGAAACCAGATTGATGCTGGCTTCGCTGCGGTTTATAAGCTGAGAACGTATGCTCTTGTGCTGATAAGAGTTGCCGCTTTCATCGGTGTAATATACGCCTTCGTTGAAGCCATCGGCTATCTCACCGACCTTAACAGTGAGGCTTTTGTAAGCGCCAAAATATGTGCTGAGCAGGATAATAACTACCGTGATAATGATAGCTCCGGTTCTGCTGGTAAAAAACTTTTTCATTATAAGGTTCAGCCCTTCATTTCAAGGAGTTTATTCTTGAGTTCAGCCTCTATGCGGCCAAGCTCAACTTCGGCCTCGCGTCTCTTCTGAGAGCCTTCGGCCTGTATACGGCGAACCTCTTCGAGGGTATCGATAAGGTTCTGGTTGGTCTGCTTGAGAGTATCCAGATCTACGATGCCGCGCTCTGCCTCGACAGCGATGTCGATACTGCCGGTCTTAAGCATTTCGGAATTCTTTCTGAGCAGTTCATTGGTATCATCGGTGACTTCACGCTGGGCTTCCATAGCCTGCTTGGAGTGAGCCATACCAAGAGCGAGAACCATCTGACTCTTCCAAAGAGGAATGGTGTTGGCCAGGGAGGTCTGGATCTTCTCAACCATGAGGCTGTCATTGTTCTGAATGAGTCGAATCTGAGGAGACATCTGAATGGAGATCATTCGGGTCAGCTCAAGATCATGCAGCTTTTTCTCGAAACGATTGCACATGTTAACGAAATCGTTGTATGCCTGAGCATCTTCGGGCAGACCGGAGGCCTCAGCCTTGGTCTTGAGTTCTACAAGAGTGGTAGCGCGTTCGGTAGCCAGCTTTTCCTTACCTGCGAGGATATACATGGAAAGCTCTTTGAAATATGCCTGATTGAGCTCATACATCTTATCGAGCATTGCAACGTCCTTGAGGAGGACGATCTGGTGCTTTTCAAGTTCCTCGGAAATACGATTTACATTTACTTCAGCCTTGTCGTACTGAGCCTTGAGGCTGGCGATCTGGTTGCCGGCTCTCTTGAAGAAACCAAGGAAACCCTTCTTTTCTTCTGGATCAATCTTCAGACCCTTGAGTTCAACCACGAGGTCTCCAAGCATATCGCCGACTTCACCCATATCCTTGGTGCGTACATTACCAAGAGCGGCAGCGGAAAAATCGGAAATGTTCTTCTGAGCGCCTGCACCGTACTGCAGAACGATATTGGCATCAGTAATATCTATTTTTTCGGCAAAATCCTTGATAGCCTGCTTTTCAACATCGGAAAGCTGCTCCATCATGGCATCGACGGTCTCGGCAGGGACTTCTATCTGGGCAGCTGCAGCGGAAACAACAGCTTCTTCGGCCTTTTCGTCAGCTTCGGGAGTAAGAGTGAGTTTGGGAGCGTATTCGAAATCCATAGTTTACATCCTTTCTTCAGTTACATTTCCTTGTCTTTGAGACCCTCTCGCTGGAGAAGGCCGTCCATTACTTTTATGTCGGTCTCAATATCGAGCGCCTCGTCTGCAAAAAGTGCATCAAGCTGCTTCTTGTAGGAAACAACAACGGTATCGAGCATATCCTCAATGCGCGTGATAGTGCCGCTTATGTTCTCGCCCTCAATGCCCTGAACTGCCATGCGGTCATATGCATTGAGCAGTTTAATGGTAGTGGGCAGATAATAATTGAGGAAACGCTTGATATTGGGTATATCCTTAGGATCGCTGATCGCATTTTTGACGATCTTGTCGGAGATGTCCATTATCTCAACTATACGCTTTTTAACATCGGGGTTTTCAATGGAGGAATAAAGGCGCCCCATTTCCTGCATTGCGCGCTTGCCTTCGCGTACAACGGCATCAACTTCAGGGTTGCCGGTTTCTTCGTTTTTAGGCTGCTCCACCATTACGATCTTGCCGGGGAACATCTTGGAGAAAACTATATAAATCACGATTGCGAGGACTATCAAAATAATGAAATGCAATATTTTATAAAGCGGAAAAAACAGCGCGTACAAAAGCCAAAGGACGGCCAGCGCGTATACCGGCACAACCGATTTTTTTCTTACTTCTTTCTTCAAGGCACAAGGCTCCTTTTTACAATAATATATAAATTATTGTAATCTTTAAGGCTCAGCATGTCAACAAAAATTGCTTGACATAATCATGGTTTGTTATATTATTAAAGTATTGTTCACATAATTTTTGGCAGCCTATGAAAACCATTTTACCGGCTGCAAATGAAACTGGGGGTACATGATATGATAAAGATAGCTCCTTCCATACTTTCTGCTGATTTCGCAAGACTTGGCGCTGATATAGACTCTATTGTTACCGCAGATTACCTGCATTTTGATGTTATGGACGGCATTTTTGTACCCAATATTTCTGTTGGCATTCCCGTGCTCCAATCTGTGCGCAAGTACACGGAAATGACACTTGATGTTCATCTTATGATCGATCGTCCGATCAGATACGTAGACCAGTTTGCGGCAGCAGGCGCAGACATCATCAACCTGCATGTTGAGGCCGACAGCGAGGAGAATACGCTTGCTGCCATAAAGCGTATCCGTGAGCTGGGCAAGACTGCAGCAGTTACCATAAAGCCCAAGACCCCTGCGTCTGCTTTTGAACCCTTTATTGAGCAGTGCGGTCTTGTCCTGCTGATGACCGTAGAACCCGGCTTCGGAGGTCAGAGCTTCATGGAAGATATGATGCCCAAGGTAGAGGCAACACGTGCATATATCGAAAAGCATGGTCTTGACTGCGAGGTTGAGGTTGATGGCGGAATCAATCCCACCACTGCCGTAACGGCTATAAACGCAGGTGCAAATGTTCTTGTTGCCGGCAGCGACGTATTTAAAGCGGAAGACCGTGCTGCACGCATAGCTCAGCTTAGAAACGCAAGATAAAGACAATTATGCACATGGAGGAGTAACATGAGCACTTTTCCCTCATCTCTTGAAAGACTTATAGAGGCTTTTGCCAGACTTCCCGGTGTAGG
>JAFXFT010000145.1 GCA_017513385.1 Oscillospiraceae bacterium
GACTTACCTACGCCGCCCTTACCGGAAACGATACCAATAACCTTCTTTACCTTGCTCTGTGCGTTAAGGGGTGCATGCAGATCCTGAGAACCGCAGCCACCACAGCTGCCGCAGTCGCCGCCGCAATCGTCACAATCGCCGCCACAATCGCAGCCCTGCTGCTCCATATATTCTTCAGACATGGAATTTACCTCCTTTGTTTTTATCCGATAAAGCTATTAACCGAGATGACTCTCGATATAGTTTACCACGTCGCCTACGGTCTTCATCTCGGCAATTTCTTCATCCTCGATCATCAGGCCGAATTCGTCCTCAACGGACATCATCATTTCCACAACGTCAAGGGAGTCTGCGCCGAGGTCGTTCACAACGTCGGTATTTTCGGTAATCTGATCCTCGTCGATCCCGAACTGGGAAGAAAGAATGCTTTTAATCTTATCCAGTACCATCTTAAAAAGACTCCTTTCAAGCGGTTGTTATCCGCGTCTTGTCAGTTGGGCTCAGGATCTGTACCTGGGCTTGCCGCCGTCCTTGCCAAGGCCGGAATTGTTGCCAAAGGCTACTACAATGCGGCGGTTGGGTTCAGTGCCGGTGGAGAAGGTGGATACGCCTTCGTAATCCTGAAGCGCAGTGTGGATAACATGGCGCTCATAGGAATTCATGGGCTCAAGAGTCATATTCTTGCGATACTTGAGAACCTTGGCGGCAACCTTTTCTGCCAGGCGCTGAAGGGATTCCTCACGCTTGCTGCGATAATTCTCGGCGTCCACGCTGATGTGAACGTGCTTTTCGCTTACGCGGTTCATGGCGTAGTTGGCGATGTGCTGGATAGCGTCCAGAGTTTCGCCGCGGCGGCCGATGAGCATGCCGAGCTTTTCGCCGGTGAGGTTTACATATATGGTATTTTCATCTTTCTGCTCAAGGACGGGAACCGCATCGGAACCCATTTTCTCAAGCAGACCCTTGAGGAAGTTTTCGGTAAGCGTGATGATATCATCGGGCTGTTCAAGGCTTACGCGAATCTTCGCAGGGGCGGCGCCGATGCCCAGGAAGCCGGACTTGGCGCGCTCGAGAATTTCAACGGAAACCTGATCGCGGGTGCAGCCCAGCTCTGCCAGCGCAGACTGAATTGCCTCGTCTTCGGTCTTTCCCGTTGCCTCAATTACTTTAATCATAAGGCACTCTCCTTGTTATTCCTTGTCCTCAGCGGCTGCCTCGGAGCCGATCTCACCGGCGGTGATAACATCGGTCTCAACGATGGGAGCGTCGCTTGCGGTGCCTTCTGCCTCTGCGGGAAGAGCCTCAGCAGACTCCTCGGGCATAATGGTCTCAACGTCCTCGGGTTCGGGGACGTAATTCTTATTAAAACGGTCGGGCTTATAATTTCTGCCTCTTGCGTAGGGTCTGTCGCCTACTGCGGAGGGATTGCCCTTCTCCTTGTTTGCAGTTTCCTTTCCGGTGGCAACGAGACGGCCGGCGCTGTCGCGCTTAAGCTCGCCGCGAGCGATTGCACGCTCTACCTCATTCTCCTCGGACTTCTGCTTTTCCTGCATGGCAAGCTTGCGCTTGCTGGTGTTGGGGTTGGTGACGGTGGTGCCTTCGGCGCGCTGCTGCTCGGTCTTGGCGCGCTTTGCTGCGCGCTCTGCCTCTACAGCTTCCATCTTTTCGCGGTAAGCGGCATCTTCGGCATCAACGATCTTCTTATAATGACGGGTAAGCACTGCGTCCTGCAGGGCGGTGAACACGCTGCTGGCGATCCAGTAAAGACCCAGAGCGCCGGGCATGGCAAAACCGATCCACAGAGAGACCAGGGGCATTACCATAGTCATGGTCTTGGTGTTTGCATTCTCGGCAGCGGTGGTTCCGCTCATCTTGTTGCTGATGATCATGGAAACGTAGGACAGTGCGGCAGAGATGACAGGGATAAGGAACAGGCCGATCTGAGGCCACAGTTCCTGGCCATTGGAGAAGAACTCCCAAACCTTGAAAGAGGGGTTTGCGCCCAGGTCCATGCCAAGGAAGGTATAGTCAAGCTGCTGCAGCTTGTCGCTGATACCGGAGAATGCATCGAAATTCTTGGTGATAAACTGAGATTCGGCTATCTGAATGTATGCAGAGTTGGCGCTGGAGGTGGCAAAGCCCAGAGAAGCGAGAACTTCCTGAACCTTGTCATAAGCCTCGTCGCCAATTCTCATCATGATGGTGAGGGGAAAACGGATAGCCTGATAGAGAGCGATAAGAATGGGGAAGGGAATGAGCGTCCAGATACAGCCGCCCATAGGATTGATATTCTGTTCCTTATAGAGCTTTGCTACTTCTTCCTGATACTTAGGGGTATTTGCACCATGCTTCTTCTCAAGCTCCTTCATCAGGGGCTGGAGACGTGAGGAGCGCATAAGGCTCTTCTTACTCTTGGCGCTGAAAGGCAGAAGTATCAGACGGACGATAAGAGCGAAAGCAAAAATCGCGATACCGTAGTCATTGAAGAAGTTATACAGAACGAGCATCAACCAGCCAAAGGGTTTAGCTATTGCAGATAACATTTACAATTCTCCATTTCAGAGCCGTGCCTGCTTAATTCAGGGCACGGGGTCATAGCCGCCCTTACATAAAGGGTGGCAGCGAAGCAGTCTCCTGAGAGCCAGCCAGGAGCCTTTCAGCGCGCCGTACTTTTCAACAGCCTCAAGGGCATACTGAGAGCAGGTTGGTATAAACCTGCAGCACGGCTGCTTCAGCGGCGAAATATGCCGCCGATAAAACCGGATAAGGAACAAAAACAGCTTTTTCAAGTCTGCTCCCCCTCTTTGCGGGCAAAAAGCCCGAGCTTGTCCGCCGCCTTGAGAAACTGCTTCTCAAGCTCGGCATAGGGAGCATCCTTAGCCCTTGTTCTCGCCACTGCCACTATGTCCCATCCCGCAGGGAACCGGTCTTCGTTGAGGCGGTATATCTCGCGAAGGCGGCGGCGTATCAGATTTCTGTACACTGCCTTGCCCACCTTGGTACCCACCGTTATGCCGAAACGATTGGTTTTTGAACCGTTTTTACGGCAGTACAAAACCACAAGAGGCGTGGCTACGTTCCTTCCCCTTGCGTATACTCTGCGGAATTCATAATTTTGATTGAGGGACACGGTAAATTTCATGGGAAATTAGTAAGAGAGCTTCTTGCGGCCCTTTGCTCTGCGAGCGGAAAGTACCTTGCGGCCATTCTTGGTTGCCATTCTCTTACGGAAGCCATGCACCTTCTGACGATGCAGCTTCTTGGGCTGATAGGTTCTGAGCATGTGTTTTACACCTCCTGAATTAAATAAAAATACTCAACATCCCCGCGTATCTTGCAGAGAAGTAGTTGACAAAATAAAGTCTGCAGGGGGATACAGCTTAGTATTTTACCGTATGCCCCCCGCAGATGTCAATATTTTTATTTAAGTTTTTTCTAATTCTATCCAAATAATGTCGCTAATATCACACTTCAGGCTCTTCTACGATGAGCACCGTGCCGCGGCGTACGTCCACATATGCGGGCAGGCCAACGAAGGAATTGCTGACACCAAGCGGGAAAATATCCAACTCGTGATGACACACGGAATATTTAAGTCCCTCCATGCTCACCTCCGCCGTTCCACCCAGTGCGAACACGGAAACGCTGCCCCTCGCAGATGCAGGCCAAGTAATTTTGTCGCTCACCGCAACAACGCGGCAATGGCGGTCAAGTATCTCGCCCCGCGCGCCCTGCTTCAGCAGCCAGCCAAGGGTCTGCACTGCCGCTATGGAGTGCGAAAACCGCTCACCGCCAAGAACTCCGAGAAATACAAAGTGCTTATAGCCCCGCTCCATGCCCAGTCGGGCAGCAGCGACCATGTCCGTATCGTCCTTTTCCACGGGCAGGCGCAGACTTTCGCAGCTTGCGGGTTCATAGCCCAAAGAGTCAAAATCGCCGATGCATATATCCGGCTTAACACCGATTTTTTCAAGGGCAGCATAGCCGCTGTCTGCCGCGATGAGCAGGTCGTCCGTTCCCCTTACGGGGAGCAGATTCGGCTCAAAATCGCCGCCTCCTACTATTATACAGCGCTTTCCGGACATATACGCGCCTCCTTATCTTATATCATTTCCTCTGATATATTTGCCCAGCTTCTTCCATGCCAGCATACCAACCACGATAACAACGAGCATATCAATAATCATGTAGGAGCCGTTATACAGCAGAGAATACATCCATGGAGTTGTCATGGTCATGCCGAAAAACTCCTCGGGCATATACTCCGCCCAAATGGTAGCTCCTGTGACGTAATGGCAGACAAAGCGCAGAACGCTGCCTACCACGGTGCCGACGAAAAATCCATACTGCATTTTATGGAACAGGCCTGCCACACCAAGGACAGAGAATGCCAGCAGATAGTCGCCTATCATGGCCTGCCATGTATAGGCATAAGCGCCGTCGAACATAAGCTGCAGCACGCTGTAGACCACGGAAACCAGCATACCGGGGCCGAAGCCCCAGCGGGAGCAGTAAAGGAATATGGGCAGCATTGCCACGGTGATACTGCCGCCCTGAGGCAGTTCAAAGAGCTTCAGGTAGCCAAGTATCTGCGCCAGAGCCACCATTATTGCGCCCTCGCAGAGCGCCCGCAAAGCCAGATGCGAATTTTTAGTTTTTGCCATATTATGTACCTCCGAAAAACAAAAAATTGCCGCGCTATGATATAGCACGGCAGCAAAAATCAGCGGGTACGCTTTTCCTACGCCGGCATTATCCGGATCAGGTTCAGGCAGCCGCCGAAGGCCTTCGGGGACTGCCAAGGGTTCAACGCGTGCACGCATTGTCTCAGCCGACTCAGCAACGGCTGATTTGAGCGGAGCGAATGGCAGGGCAAGAGAATTTTTTGTCGGCTGTTTGAAAAAGCGCAGCGGGATACTTTGTGTATCTCCGAGCATTTTGAAAACAGTCCGGCGGAAAATTATCCGGCCTGACGTCGCTTTCGCACAAATTAGCGGTTGCTATAAATTCAGCACCCCACTTAAATTTTACCTTCACAGTATACAATATAACTATGCGTTTTGCAACAATTTTATTAAAAAACAGCAGGGGCACGCCTCAGCCGCCAAGCAAAAAACGGGAGCGCGGCGGCACTCCCGTTTCATTTACAGCAGATTTGTAAGGCGCAGCACAAAGACTATGCCGAAGATTGTGAACATGGAGCAGACGCTGGTCCAGACAACGTACTGACCCGCCAGCTGATCGTCGCAGCCCATTTCGCCTGCCATTACGGCACTTGAAACGGCAACAGGTGTACCGAAGAGGGCAACGAACACGGTGAACTCGGCAGGGCCGAAATCCACCACGCCCAAATGGGTCAGCAGCAGGGCAAGACCTATACCCACGGCGGGAGAAAGCAGGGTTCGCCAGGAAACGCCGATGATTATCTCCTTGAGCATCTTGCCTGCGGCACTGAACACGAACTGTCCGCCCAGCACGATAAGTGCAAGAGGCGTTGCCAGCTTGGAAAGGTTCTCTATTGCCTTGTATATAAACTTCAGATCGCGGGAGATAAGGAATACAGGCTGACCGTCTGCGCCCACAGGCAGCAACGCACGGATCGCCAGTACCACCAGTCCGGCGGCAGTGCCGAGGATAAGGGGATTGGTGACTATCTTTTTAAGTATGCTCTTTACATCGATTTTCCCGCCCTCGCCGTTGAACATGGACAGCGCCAGCACCGCGAGAATATTAAACAGCGGCACTACGAAAGCAGAGAGCACGGCAACCAGCGCGATACCCTCGGGACCGCCCAGCGCCTCGGCAAGAGGTATTCCTATAATGGCGTAGTTGGAGCGGAAGATACACTGGAGCACAACGCCCTTGCGTTTCTTGTCCTCAACGAACAGGCGCACAACTATCAGGCCCAGCGCAAAAATCAGCAGCACCGCACCGATCGCAAACCACACGGTACTCCAGTTGAAGGCGCCAAGATCGCTGACATTGTAAATGGTATAGAACAGCAGCGCAGGAAGTCCCACGCGGAACACCAGCTTATTGCCCCGCTTTACGAAATTTGCGTCAAGAAAGCCTACCTGCTTGAGAATGTATCCCAGCACTATGAGCATTATTATTGGCATGACCGCGTTTATCGCGTACATGAATATATCAAACATGGCAGCCGCCACCTTTAACTCAAGGATTTGATTTAAGTCTCTCGGCAAGTTCCTTTATCCACGCAGGATGTCGCTCACCTTTCAGCACAAGTTCTCCGTTGCGATACTCCGCAACTTCCATAAATCCGTTGTCATTATCAAAGAAGCGGGCTTCATCACAATAGGGCAGCACCTTCTCTACAGCCTCCCAGCGCCCTGCGAAGCGGCGCTGCACATCATTCTCCGGAATATTATGTCCTCCGCGGCGAACTCGGTTGGCTATTCTGGCAAGGCACTCCTCCGGAGTATCCAACCCGACGTAATACAGACGAACATGGTAACCCTGTTCTCTTGCGCGGGCCGCCGTGTCCTCCGTTTTGCGTCCGGAAAGGGTTGTTTCCTGCGTGAAGCTTATGTTCTTGGCAAGGCAGTCATCAATGCGCTCCAGCGCAATTCTCCCGCCTTTTATTGCGCTCACTCCCGCTTCGGCGGTTATGCGGTCAACATCGATAATTACGCCCAAATCCGAGGTCTGCGTTTTTAAAACGCCGGTAAGACTGCTCTTACCCGTGCCGTTGACTCCGCCGATAATGGTATAACACTTCATCCGTCCACCTCCAAGAGCAATTTAAACCAGTAATTTAAATTATAGTACTCTTGTTTTCAAATGTAAAGGAAAATCGCAACTCACCCTGCAATGCTTGCGGCAATCGTCCCCGCCCACTGCTCAAGGCTTATCTTATTCTCGCTTGAATGGTAGAAATCCGCGCGAACTACAACATTGCCCTTGCGCAGGACAACCGTGGGAAATATGTCGATAAATGCCTCGCACTGGTCAACGCCCTCAAGGCTCAGTTCCAGCAGCTTGTAATGCTTGGAGCCCTTGCCGTTACGGATAAACTCGCGGACAAGCTCCTTTGCCAGCCATTCGCTGCGTGCTTCGATATATGTCACGCCGAGACCGCCGCTGAGATGTATGTCATCGCCGTCAAGGTCGCCGTTCTGGGTGTACTCAATTATCAGCGGGGCAAGGACATCGGAGCGCAGCTCAATATGGTTAAGCTCCCGCCCGATGGACGATTTATCCTGTTCATAGGTGCAATCGGGCAGGAAATCCTCCATGGTGGCAAAGGGCACTGTGCCCGTAAATTCGTCCAGCGGTATCTCGTCCGTATTATCCACCGCTTTTGTGCAGCTTGAAATCAGCACGCCCGCAAGGGTCAGTGTCAAGATCCAGTTGGCGATGATGCCCGCGATATGCGCCGCTCTTCCCTTGCGCCAATCCTTATTGTGGCTCAACAGCTCTCCGCTGCGCATACGTTTGCGCAGCCTGTTCAGGGCGGCAAAGCGGCTGAACATTTCTACCACGGTCCAACTGAGCAGCACCACAAACAGCAGCGAGGCGGGCGTTCCGAAGGCCAGCACTGCAAGGAGCAGGGGCGTACCTCTGACACCGTTGCCAAGGTAGAAGCCGAACATGAGAATTATCCACACTACCTCGAAAATTATATCGTTGCGGATACGCTTGCGTGCCGCGTCAATATTCATCGCCTGCACCTGAGGGTCGGTGTGGAGCTCCAGCGCCTCGGGGTCATCGGTGCAGTATATGTAAAAGTTTCCGCGGGCGGCAACATACTGCCAGCCCATAGCTTCGTATATTTCCTGCGCCTCCTCGGGCGGGTTATACTCGTTGAGAGTTCCCGACCTGTATTTCGATGCCTCAAGGCGGTAGCGCATAGTCTTTGGCTCGGTCTTTTCAAAATTGCCGAAGCCGAAGAAAAATCCGTCGCGGGTGAGCACAAGACCCTTTGCTGCCATATCGCTCAGCCAGCTTTCCATGGCTTCAACATCGTAATCGGGACAGGGCGGATACCTGTATACAGTTTTAGGCTCACTCATTGTCTTGCCTCCTTTTCTCCGTCCAGCACGCACTGCTTAAGGCGCGCATATTCCTCGGCGTATGCCTCGCGTCCTCTGTCCGTTATCTCATAGGTACGCTTGCGGCCCACCACTTCTATCTCCTTTATGTACTTTTCCTTTTCAAACTTGGCGAGAATTGTATACAGCGTGGCGGGGCCAACC
>JAFXFT010000146.1 GCA_017513385.1 Oscillospiraceae bacterium
CATAACTTGGATAAGATAACCAGAAAGACCGTGATGCCCGGCGTGACATTGCTGTGTCTGCAGACAGCAAAATTCAAGACCGGATACTTCAGCGTGTCGCTTCAGCGCCAGCTTTGCCCCGAAAATGCATCTAAGGATTCCATTATACCTCAGGTGCTCAAAAGAGGCTGCCGCAGCTATCCCGATATGGAAAGCCTGTCCGCTGCGCTGGATGATCTTTACGGCGCAGTTATAGAGCCTATCGTGCGTCAGCGCGGTGAAATTCTCTGCACAGGCTTCTGCTCGTCCTTTGTTGACGATAAATATCTGCCCGGTGAGGCAAAGACCCTTGAAAATACAATTGCACTGGTCGCAGAGCTGCTGCTTGACCCCGCCACCAAGGACGGTCTGCTCAGAGCGGAGTATGTTAATTCAGAAAAGGAGAACATCTGTGACGAAATACGCGCCCGCGTAAATGACAAGCGCGTGTACGCAACAGGCCGCCTGCGCGAGACCATGTGTGCCGGAGAGAACTATGGTACCTATGGTTACGGTACTCTTGAAACTGCTGAGAAGATTAACTACGTGCCGCTTACCAAGTACTATAAAGAATCTCTTGCCGAGTCTGAGATATATATGTTCTACTGCGGCAGCGCAGCTCCTGAGCGTGTTGAGCTGGCTATAAGGGAAGCTTTTGCCACTCTGCCCCGCAGTGAAGTATTTCATGAGACCGGAATTGATGTTCGTATAGATGCAGATGAACCCAAGTATGTTACCGAGGAAATGGACGTAGCGCAGGGTAATCTGGCCATCGGATTCAGAATGGGCGAGGTAATGTATCGTCCCAACTACGCTGCAATGACACTTTTCAACACTATCTACGGCGGCGGTGTTACCTCTAAACTTTTTGCCAATGTTCGCGAGAAGCTCTCTCTGTGCTATTATGCGTCCTCTTCCATTGATACTCATAAGGGTATCATGACCGTAGTATCCGGTATAGAGCCTGCAAAGTATGATGAGGCACTGGCGGAAATTCTTGCACAGCTGGATGCCTGCCGTCAGGGTGATATAACTCAGAAGGAGTTCGATTCTGCAAAGAGCTACGTTATCGCATCTCTGCGCTCCTATAACGACAGCGCATCCACGATGGACGATTTCTATCTGGGACAGGAGATAAAGCAGCTTAACTACGACCTTGACGAGTACGCAGGTCTTGTGGACATGGTAACTCTTGAGGACGTAATCGAGATAGCCAAGAGTATAAAGCTCGATACGGTTTATTTCCTTAAGAACAGAGGGGAGGCTGTATAATGCGTCTTATCGAATATAAAAGTGTAGGCGAAGAGGTTTGGTACGAAAAGCTTTATAACGGCCTTACCGTGCTGGTGATACCTAAGAAGAATTACAGCCGCACCTATGCGTTTTTTGCCACCAATTACGGTGGCTGCGACCGCCGCTTCAAGCTGGACGGTCAGTGGCATGATACCCCTGCAGGCGTAGCCCATTTCCTAGAGCATAAGATGTTTGACCTGCCCGACGGCAGCAATGCCCTTGCAACTCTTTCGGAAAATGGCGCATCGCCCAATGCATTTACCGCAAACGGTATGACCGGATATCTTTTCCGATGCACAGATAAGTTCGAAGAGAACCTTGCAATACTGCTCAACTTCGTTATGACCCCATATTTCACCGCTGAGAGCGTTGATAAGGAACAGGGTATTATCGGGCAGGAAATCAAGATGGGTGAGGATAGCCCCGGTCGTCGCGTGCGACAGAATCTTATGCGAGCCCTCTATGCAAACCACCCCGTGCGTGATTCCGTTGCCGGTACAGTGGAGAGCATAGCGGAAATAACCCCCGAAGTGCTCTATGCCTGCCATAAGGCCTTCTATAATCCTTCAAATATGGTTCTCTGTGTGTCCGGTAATGCAGACCCCGAAAGGGTAAAGCAGATCGTTCTGGATAACGTAAAGACCATGGGCGCAGAGGTGCCTGAACGTGATTACGGCGAAGCCGAAAGTGAGCTGCCTGCCAAAATCCGTCTTGAGGAAGAAATGGCAGTGGCAATGCCCCTGTTCATGTTCGGTGCAAAGCTGCCCTATGAGGCTGACGGTCGCAAGTTCCTAAAGCAGCTGCTTACAGGCGAACTGGCCTGCGAAATGCTTATGGGTGAATCCTCCGAACTTTATTCGCAGATGTATAAGGACGGACTGATAAACCGCTCCTTCTATTGCGGAACAGCTGATTTTCCCGGCGGCGCATTTACTGCCGCCGGTGGTGAGAGCAAGGATCCCTATGCAGTAATGGAACGCGTTACCGAAGCAGCTGCGAAAATGGCAGAGGGCGGCGGAGAAGCACTCTTCGAGCGCCTTAAAAAGGCGATGCTGGGTTCCACCATTCGCTCTCTTGATTCCGTAGAAAATATATGCCATAATGAAGCGGAAGCGTTTTTCCACGGCTACTCCTCTTTTGAAGCCAAGGACATTCTGCTCAGTGTGGATATAGAGGATTGCAGAGCGTTTCTGCGTGAGTATTTCGCAATAGAGAGACTGGCGATGTCGGTAGTGCGGCCACTGGGATAATAGTGTGAAAAATCACACTAATTTGATCTCAACAGAGTTCATCGCCTCGTCCTTTGGACAAACGGTGATGATGGCAAAAATCCTCCGCGATGGAGGATCAACATAAAGGATGTGACTGCGTTGCAAAATGCGACAATCAGCTTCCCCTTGCTGGGCGAGGGCTTTAAGCTGGATATCAAATCTTATTTGGAGATAGGCAGCTTCCGCATACACTGGTACGGAATCATTATCGCCATAGGCTTCGTGCTGGCGGTATATTACGCAATCAAGCGCTCCAAGCAGTTCGGGCTTACCGAGGATAATATTATCGATATGCTTATCTGCGCAGTGCCTTTGGCTATTATCGGCGCGCGAGCATACTATGTAATATTCAGTTGGGAAGAGTATAAGGATAACTTCATTGACGTATTCAAAATATGGCAGGGTGGTCTTGCAATATACGGCGGCATTAAGGCGCTGTCATAGGTCTGCTCATCTTCTGTAAATGGAAAAAGGTCAAGGTGGGAGCTATAGCTGATGTGGGCGGTCTGGGACTGCTTATCGGTCAGGCAATAGGCCGCTGGGGTAACTTCATCAACCGCGAGGCATACGGTGTAAAGAC
>JAFXFT010000147.1 GCA_017513385.1 Oscillospiraceae bacterium
GTGCGGGAGGCCATAGATGATTACCTGATGCAGCGTGATGAAATCAAAGAGCAGATAGAACCCGGACACGAAAACGCACTTTTCATCAGCCGAAACTTCCGCCGCATAAGCGTTCGCGGAGTACAGAAGATGGTGGAAAAGAACCTGCTGAAGGCAGGACTGGATACCAATCAGATATCCACCCATAAGCTGCGCCATACGGCGGCTACGCTGATGCTGCAAAACGGAGTTGACGTGCGTACTCTGCAGGACGTGCTGGGGCATGAGAGCCTTAATACCACGCAGATATATACCCACGTTGAGGATACGGGGCTGCGCGAGGCTGCACGCGCTAATCCCATAGCAAAAAGAAAAAGAGGTCGGGGCTGACCCGACCTCTTTGGCGATATTACTGTTGAGAAAATTCCTTCGCATGGGGGAGATTCCAGTTGAATCTCGCCGCAAGCAGACGAATGATGATAATAAGGGCAAAGCCCGATACCATGCTTATTCCCGAACCTACCGCGTTCCAGAGAAGAATGCAGAGTATAGCTCCTGCAAGAGCCGCACAGGCGTAAATGTGCTTTACGAATATGTAGGGTCTGTCGCCTGCGAAAAGGTCGCGGATTACACCGCCGCCTACGCCGGTGAGAACTGCAACGAATACGGTGAGAAAAATGTTGCTGCTGAAGCCTGCGTCTATGGCAACTCTTGCGCCGCATACGGTGAAGATGCCAAGACCGGCAGAATCGCTGATGAGCATAAGAAGCTCATATATGCGGTTGTTGGCGAAAATGCCGTGGCGCACAGCGGGAATGAAAATTATAATGGAAACCGCAATAGCAAGCAGGGCATTGGTGGGATTCCGAAAAGCCGCGGGAGGCGTAATGCCGAGTATAAGGTCGCGGATTATTCCGCCGCCTACGGCTGTGGTAAGACCGAGAATGCATACGCCGAAGATGTCCATATTCTTTTTTAGACCCGTAATAGCGCCGGAAACGGCAAAGGCAATGGTGCCGATTATTTCAAAAATCAAGATGAAAAGAGCCATGATGTAAGCCTCCATACGGCAGTGCCGCACAAATAGTTATTATAAATTTTGGTGTATGGAGGCTTATTGCCATCATCGCCGGTTGTCCAAAGGACGAGGCGATGGGCTTTTAAATCATGCTTGTGTGAAATTCCACACAAAGCCTCCAATAAAAAAAGTACACCCTGCCGCTTTGGCAAAATGTACTCCGCGAATATTATGTACAGAGGGCGGTCCAAAATCGGTCCTTTTACCTGAGAGTATTACCCCTTCGGTGACTGCCGCGCAGTTCTCTCCCAATTCCTTCATACCGCTGTGACTGCATTATAAATAGGCTTTTTTCTTATGTCAAGAGGAATAGAAAATGAAAATAATTTTTCCCGATTACTATGATGAATTCAAGTGTACAGCCTCGGCCTGCCGCCATAATTGCTGCATCGGCTGGGAGATAGATATAGACGATGAGAGCCTTGTCCGCTACCGCTCTGTAGGCGGCGAGTTTGGAAAACGGCTGAAGAAGAATATTTCACGCAAGGGCTCACCTCACTTTATACTGGGCGAAAATGAGCGTTGTCCTTTTTTGAATAAGGACAATCTCTGCGATATTTATATCGAGCTGGGGGAGGACAGTCTGTGCCAAATTTGCTCTGACCACCCACGATTCCGAAACTTCTATTCCGGCAGCACAGAAATTGGACTTGGACTGTGCTGCGAAGCGGTTACGGAGCTTGTACTGAGAAGGGAAGAGCCGGTGCGGTTTCTTTTCAGCGAGGACGATGAACCTGCCGAAAAGTCAGATGAGATTGAAAAGAATGTGCTGAAAACCAAGTACGACGTGCTCGGTCTGCTGCAGGACAGACGTATGACCCTGATCGAACGCGTGGAAAAGGCGCTGCGGCTTTGCGGCGCAGAGCTGCCCAAGCTGAGAACCGCAGAGATGGCGCAGTTTATCCTTTCTCTTGAGCGTCTTGACGAAAAGTGGACGGAAGTACTCACGGAACTGGCAAATGCGCCTGCCATCGATTTTGGAGGATTTGGAGTTTATGCGGAATCTTTTGGCCACGAATATGAACAGTTAGCGGTGTACTTTGTTTACCGCCATTTCGGCAGCCAGATATTTGAGGGCTGCAAGGCGGGAGCAATGGGACTGGCTGTGCTGAGCCTGCAGCTGCTGTATACCATAGGCGCAATGGAGTACACGAAAAACGGTAAATTTGAATTTGCGGAAAGATGCGAGCTGGTGCGGCTCTATTCAGCGGAAATCGAATACTCGCAGGAGAATGTAGATATTCTATTCGATACTTTTGCCAAATGAATAATAAACAGCGGAGGGAAAACCCTCCGCTTATTTTATGACGATATGTTTTGTGAGGATTGCTGCCCACGGCAATCTGCCGATATGGGGAGCGGGCGGTGTAACTCAACGTTCCGTTGGATTATCCGCCGCTACGGTTCTTTACAGAAATGACAAAAGTATTGTAAAATCAAGTTGGAAGGGGGCGTTGCAATGAACATGAGTGAAACTATACGAAGGCTGCGAGTGGAAAAGAAGCTGACGCAGGAAAAGCTGGCGTCTATGATGGGCGTAACCTCGCAGGCGGTAAGTAAATGGGAACGGGCAGAAGGGTTTCCCGATATCACTCTTCTGCCTGCACTTGCGGAGGCGCTGGATTGCAGCACCGATGAACTGCTGGGAGTGAAACGCCGTCTTTCGCAGGAAGAGTTGGACAGGATACACTTAAAAACTGTGGAGATCATTTTCGGTGACCAAAGCGAAGAGGCACTCAAAAATCTGCATGCGGACGAGGGCTTGGCTTATCTTCGGGAAGAACTGAAAAAGCATCCCACAGAGTGGCGTATACATCATATGCTTGCAGGCTTTCTGCATTTGGGCGGCAAGGGTGAAGCAGTATATAGGGAACGGCTGGAGCATTACGAATACGTCCGCAGTCACGCGCCGGATATTAGTTCGAGGCTTGAAGGTATCGTGGGTCTTGTGAACACCTACGCGGAGGCGAGAGAATATGAGAAAGCGGAGGAGGCAGCCAAAGAGCTTCCGACCACGTTCTTGACTTACACGGAGCAGGCACGGAGATTTTTGCGGGGTGACAGATTGCGTGAGCACCTGCGCGATATGATAATAACGGGAGTGCTTGCTATAAGGGAATATACTTATCAGTTTACCCACGGAGTATATGACGTATATCTCGGAAAAATGGATAAATCGCACTCGGGAACTCTTGACGAACAGTTGGCACTGGTGGAGTTGGCTGTGAAATGTCTTGTTGCCATGCTAAGTACAGGATGGGGCGCGGATTGGGGCGTTTTTGCAGCAATTGAGCTGTGGCACGGAGCTGAATTGGCAATGGAAGGTGGACGGCAGGAGCTGGCGCTGGAATATATCGAGCGCTCCGCGGAGCTTTGCCGTCCCACACAAGGAGAAGCAACGAATGCGGTAGGGTACCACGTGGAAGGAGCGCTGTGGTCTGTTGTGGAAGATTGCACTGAGGTGGTTATCCCAAGTGAAAAAGCAAGGGAATGTGTGTGTACGATGATAAACAATATGGAAAACGAACCCGCACTTGCTGATAATCCCCTCCGTGGGCTTATCGACCATCCGCGCTGGAAAGCAATGAAAGAAGAACTGCAAAGCATAGAAAAATAAGCATAGGGAAAGAGCCACACAAAATGTGCGGCTCTTACGTTTGATACCAAGAAATAAGTGCGGGGAGGTCTGCCACCGGGATATATTAATTGATCATGCTTTCCCTCTCACCAAAAGCTCCGCGGCAGCTGCGCCGCCGATAATGAGCACGCCGCCCAATATCTGCATGGGCAGTAATACCTCTTGCAGGAAGATGACGGAGAAAAATACTGCGGAAAGAGGTTCAAGATAGCCCAGTATCGCCACGGACTGAACGGGCAGCCTGCCCATGGAGGAGAAGTACATATAGCTGACGATGCCGGTGTTGATAATACCAAGTATCAGTATTGCGGGGAGGCTGGCTGCAGTTATGGAAATTGCAAAACCCTGCTTGATACCAACGAACAGCGCCACCGTGACAAAAGCGGCAATAAGCTGGAACATGGTTCCCTCGATGCCCTCTATCTCAGACGACAGCTTCTTGAGCATAATCATGAACGCATAGGTCACGGCTGACATTATGCCGCAGATAAGGCCAATTGCGTTGCCGTTGCCCACAACCTTGCCGTTTATAAAGCATACGCCGCAGAGCGCGGCGGCAAAGCCGATTATTTTCACAGGGGTCAGCTTCTCCTTGAAAAGAAGAGGGGAGAGCGCCATTACGATCACAGGCCCGCAGTAGTTGCAAAGGGTTGCTATGCTAACACCGAGACGGACGTAGCCCTCATAAAGAAACAGCCAGCTTGAACCGGTGCAGATTCCTGAAAGGAGCAGGAGCAGAAAAGCCTTCTTCTTTTTGTGGAAGGTAAACTTCTTGCGGGTGGCGAGGAAAATAAGCGCCATTGTAATGCTGCCGAGCAGGGTGCGCATCAGCACTATTTCCCAGCTGCTCAGGTCGATGAAGCTTGCTACAAGGCCGTTGGAGCCGAAAAGCAGCAGGGCGATTATATATTTTGCGTATGCAGCCTTCATTTGGGTTCACACCTTGCGTAATGTAATACAGCCCCTGCGTCAATGGCGCAAGGGCTGTTATTCTTATATGTTCTTGAGCACGTCGCTCATGTCATACATGCCGGGCTCGGTTATGCCAGCCATGAACTTGGCAGCCTTTACTGCACCTGCGGCAAATATCTCGCGGGAGTAAGCGGTATGCTTAAACTCGATAACCTCGTCGGTACCTGCGAAAATTACGGTGTGCTCACCGGGAATGGTGCCTGCACGTACTGCGGAGATACCGATTTCCTTCTTATCGCGGGGCTGGCGGACTGTGCTGCGGTCATATACGTATTCGGGCGCGTAATCAAGACCCTCCTTGACCGCATCGGCAAGCATGATGGCGGTGCCGCTGGGAGCGTCCTTCTTCTGATTGTGGTGTTTTTCCACTATCTCAATATCGAAGGTTTCGCCCATGATCTCAGCAGCTCTCTTTATAAGGGTGGTGAGAACATTTATGCCCAGAGACATATTAGCGGACTTGAAAACGGGCATTTCAGCGGAGGCTGCCTTGATAGCCTCCAGCTGCTCGGGGCTGTAGCCGGTGGAGCATAGAATTACGGGTACTTTCTTTGCCTTGCACCAGCTGAGCAGAGAGTCCAGTGTTGCGGGGCTGGAAAAATCAACGACAACATCGGCACTGCCTGCATATTCTAAAGGGTGGGAGTATACAGGATAATCGGAAAGCTTGGCGGTATTCTGGTCGAAACCGGCAACTATCTCGAAGCCGCCGTCTGCCTTGGCAAGGCGGGTTACGACCTGACCCATTCTTCCGTTGCAGCCGGATATAATAAGCTTAATCATATCGTTACCTCATTTGTATCAGCCAATGAGCTTAAGACCTACGTTGGTAAGCTCTCTCTTGAGCTTCTCGATGTTTGCGGGCTCCATTTCGCACAGAGGCAGACGAAGCTCGCCGGCATCGTAGCCGAGAAGATTCATGGCGGTCTTTACTGGAATGGGGTTGACCTCGCAGAACATGGCGTTCATAAGGTGGAGATACTTGCGGTTAAGCTCGCGAGCTGCAGCAAAATCGTTCTGGAAGCAGTGCTCGCAGATATCTGCCATAACTCTGGGCAGGAAGTTGGAGAGAACGGAAATAACGCCCTGAGCGCCCATAGCCATCATGGGCAGGGTGAGAGCATCGTCGCCGCTCCAAATGTAGAAATCATCGTCGCAGATGCAGCGGGTCTCGTTGATGAGATCGAAGTTGCCGCTGGCTTCCTTAACACCGATGATGTTGGGGTGCTTGGAAAGCTCCTTGTAGGTAGCGGCGGTGAAACCACATCCGGTACGTCCGGGTACGTTATAAAGAATAATGGGTACGTTTACACTGTCAGCGATGACATTGTAGTGACGGATAAGACCCTTCTGGGTAGCCTTGTTATAATAGGGGGTAACTACCAGCAGACCGTCTGCGCCTGATTTTTCTGCGTGTTCGGCGAGCATTACGGCAGCTGCGGTATCGTTGGAGCCTGCGCCTGCGATAACGCAGATACGTCCTGCGGCATATTTAACACAGAAGTCAACGGCTTCCATATGCTCCTCGAGGGTCTGAGTGGCGCTTTCACCGGTGGTGCCGCAGACTACGAGGGCGGAGGTGCCGCCTACGATCTGCTCGTCAATGATGCGCTTCATGGCCTCGAAGTTTATTTTACCGTCCTTAAAGGGCGTGATAAGTGCTGTTGCTGAACCTCTGAACAGTGGCTGCTTCATTTGAATTCATCTCCTTGGTATTACTTGCGGGTTATATAGTTTTCGGCGCAGAGAAGCTCGGCGAGCAGGACGGCTCCGCCGGCAGCGCCTCTGAGAGTGTTATGGGAAAGAGCAATGAACTTATAGTCATACTGGCTGTCGGGGCGCAGACGACCGATGGAAACTGCCATGCCGTTTTCCAGCTCGCGCTCGCTCTTGGTCTGGGGACGGTCGTTCTCCTCGAAGTAGTGGAGGAACTGCTTGGGAGCGGAGGGGAGATTCAGCTCCTGAGCGCGACCTTTGAAGTTTGCCCAGCGGGAGGTGAAATCCTCGAGAGAGGGCTTATTCTTGAAGCTGACGAAGGTTGCGGACATATGACCGTTGGTAACGGGAACACGAATGCACTGAGCGGTGATCGCAGGCTCGGTTGCCTTTACGATTTCACCGTTTTCAACATGACCCCAGATCTTAAGGGGTTCCTGCTCGGACTTTTCTTCTTCGCCGCCGATGTAGGGGATAACATTGTCTACCATCTCGGGCCAACGCTCAAAGGTCTTGCCGGCACCGGAAATAGCCTGATAGGTGCAGACGAGGATCTTGTCAATTCCAAACTCACGCATGGGGTGCAGAGCGGGAACGTAGTTCTGAATGGAACAGTTGGACTTGACGGCGATGAAGCCGCGCTTGGTGCCGAGACGCTTCTTCTGCGCTTCAATGACATCAAGATGCTCGGGGTTGAGCTCCGGCACTACCATGGGAACATCGGGAGTCCAGCGGTGAGCACTGTTGTTGGAAACAACGGGGCACTCCAGCTTGGCGTA
>JAFXFT010000148.1 GCA_017513385.1 Oscillospiraceae bacterium
GCTACGCCAAGCTCAATGCCCTTCTGCAGGCGCTTGGTGTTGGTAACGAAGAGATCGTCGCCAACCAGCTGGATCTTCTTGCCGAGAGCATCGGTGAGCATCTTCCAGCCTTCCCAGTCCTCTTCTGCCATACCGTCCTCAAGGGAGATGATGGGATACTTCTCGCAGAAGTCCACCCACATGTCGACCATCTGCTGGCGGGTCATAACGGTGCCGCGCTTGGGCAGGTGGTAGCACTGGTCATCATCGGACCACCACTCGGAAACGGCAGCGTCCATAGCGATGCGGAAGTCCTCGCCGGGCTTGTAGCCGGCCTTCTCGATAGCGGTAACGAGAGCCTTCAGTGCGTCCTCGTCGCTGTCAAGGTTGGGAGCGTAGCCGCCTTCGTCACCGACACCGGAGGAGGGAACGACCTTCTTCAGGGTGTGGAAAACCTCGGCGCACATGCGCAGAGCTTCGCGGAAGCTGGTGGCGGAAACGGGCATGATCATGAATTCCTGAATGTCAACGGAGTTGTTGGCGTGAGCGCCGCCGTTGAGGACATTCATCATGGGAACGGGCAGGGTCTTGGCGTTGATGCCGCCGATGTAGGAATACAGGGACTGACCAAGGCTCTCGGCTGCGGCTCTTGCGCAGGCCATGGAAGCGCCGAGGATAGCGTTGGCGCCAAGGCGGGACTTGTTCTCGGTACCGTCGAGGGAGATGAGCAGAGCGTCGATGGCGGGCTGCTCGAGAACGTTCATGCCAATGAGGGCTGTGGCGATCTCGGTGTTCACGTTGTCAACGGCGTTGAGTACGCCCTTGCCAAGGTAGCGGCTCTTGTCGCCGTCGCGAAGCTCGCAGGCTTCGAAAATGCCGGTGGAAGCGCCGGAGGGAACTGCAGCGCGGCCTACGGTGCCGTCCTCCAGATAAACTTCAACTTCAACTGTGGGATTTCCGCGGGAATCGAGTATTTCTCTGCCGATAACGTCGGTAATTTCAAGATAAGCTTTCATTTTCTGTTCCTATCCTTTCCGCACATATAATTTTTGATATGAATTGCCTTTGGCGTGAATTGAAATCGAGGATTTCATGAATTGCTGCGCATGAATTGCCCTGCGGGGCATGAGAGATATAGTCATGGCGCGGAGCGCCAATTCATGAAGCGAAGCTCAATTCATGGGCAAAGCCCAATTCGTGCCCGAAGGGCAATTGATTTATATAATGAGGCTTTCGCCGGTCATTTCAGCGGGTTTTTCAAGACCCATCAGGTCCAGCATGGTGGGTACGATATCGCACAGGCGACCCTCGCGCAGCTTCACCTCCGCACCGCGAATAATGAAGGGTACGGGATTGAGGGTGTGAGCGGTGTGGGGAGAGCCGTTGGGCTCCTGCATCTGCTCGGCATTGCCATGGTCGGCGGTGATGATAACGGTGCCGCCCATTTCCTCGGTGGCGGCGACCACCTTGCCGACGCAGGCATCAACGGTGCTTACGGCGCTTACCACCGCGTCGAATACGCCCGTGTGTCCAACCATGTCGCAGTTTGCAAAGTTGACGATGACCACGTCATAAAGTCCGCTGCGGATACGCTCGCAGACTTCGCTGCAAACCTTGTGGGCGCTCATTTCGGGGATAAGGTCGTAGGTTGCGAACTCCTTGGGGGAGGGAATGAGCACTCTGTCCTCGCCCTCCAGCTCAGCCTCGGAGCCGCCGTTGAAGAAGAAGGTTACGTGGGCATATTTCTCGGTCTCGGCGATGCGCAGCTGGGTCATGCCCAGTCGGCTGAGGAACTCGCCCAGCGTGTTATGGGGAAGCTCGGGAGGATATGCCACGGAGACGTTGGGCATATTTGCATCGTACTGGGTGAGGCATACGAACTTCACGGCAAAGTAGCCGTTCTTGCGCTCGAAGCCGTCAAAATCGGGGTCCACAAAGGTGCGGGTTATCTCGCGGGCGCGGTCGGGGCGGAAGTTCATGAAGAAGACGGTGTCGCCCTCGCGAACCATGCCCTCGGGGTCGATGACCACAGGCTCGATGAACTCGTCGGTCTTGCCCTGAGCGTAGGAGTCCTCCACGGCACGGACAGGGTCGGTATAGTGCAGACCTTCGCCGCAGACGATGGTGTTGTAGGCGCGCTCAACGCGTTCCCAGCGCTTGTCGCGGTCCATGGCATAGAAGCGGCCGCTTACGGTGGCTACCTTTGCGATGCCGCTTTCGGCGCATTTGGCTATGCAGCGCTCCATATAGCCCTTGCCGGAGGTGGGGGAGGAGTCGCGTCCGTCCATAAAGCAGTGGAAAAATACGTCCTTGGCGCCGTTGCGCTTGAGAAGCTCAAGCATTGCCCAAAAGTGGGAATCGTGGCTGTGTACACCGATGTCGGAGAGCAGACCGAAAATGTGGGCGCGGCCTCCGCAGCATTTTGCGGCTGCATCGGCAAGCACGGTGTTTTCGTAGAAGCTGCCGTCCTCAATGGCGTTGGAGATGCGCAGCAGACTCTGGTAGATGATGCGGCCTGCGCCGATGTTGGTGTGGCCTACTTCACTGTTGCCCATAGTACCCTCGGGCAGACCCACGTCGGGGCCTGATGCGGAGAGAGTGGTGTGGGGATTCTTAGCCCAAAGGGCATCGATAACAGGGGTGTCAGCGGCCTTGACGGCATTGGCCTCGGTCTTGTCGGAGATACCAAAGCCGTCCATGATGATAAGTGTAGTTGGTGTTTTCATAATTCCTTACTGATTGGCGGCCTGTATTATTGCAAGAAATTTTTCTGCGTCGAGGGAGGCTCCGCCAATCAGGCCTCCGTCTATATCGGGCTGAGCAAGAAGCTCTGCCGCGTTGCCGGGATTCATGGAGCCACCGTACTGAATGGTGATGGCTCTTGCTATGCGCGCGCCGTACATTTCGCGCAGCACCGCGCGCATCTGACTGCATATCTCCTGCGCATGAGCGGGAGTTGCGGTCATGCCGGTGCCGATGGCCCATATGGGCTCATAGGCGAGAATAAGCTTGCGCGCCTTTTCGGCGGGAATGCCGTAAAGCGCGGACTTTACCTGCGCGCGCACAAGGTCCAGCGAAGCGCCTGCCTCATGCTGCCACAGGGTCTCGCCTACGCAGACGATGGGAGTCAGTCCGGTTTCGAGGGCGACCTTGACCTTGCCGTTGACGGCGCGGTCGGTTTCGCCGTGGTACTCGCGGCACTCGCTGTGTCCGATTATTACATATTTTGCGCCGGCGTCCTTGAGCTGAGCCGCGCTGACCTCGCCGGTGTATGCGCCTGCGTCATGCTCGCTCACGTCCTGTGCGCCTATGGAAATGCGGGTGTCCTTGAAGGCCTTGACCGCGGCGGGAATAACAACCGCGGGGGCGCAGATGACTACGTCGCAGAATTTCACCCTACCTGCGGCAGCCTTGAGGATTTCGGCGTAAGGCTTTACCTCGGAGGGCAGGATATTCATTTTCCAGTTGCCGGCGATAACGGTTTTGCGGTATTTTCTGTTCATCGTATTCCTCCAAATTGGGGGATAATTAGTCCTTATCCATCAGGCAGGCGATGCCGGGCAGCTCCTTGCCTTCCATGAATTCAAGAGATGCGCCGCCGCCGGTGGAGACGTGGGTCATGTGCTTGGAAAGACCAAACTGCTCAACCGCGGAAACGGAGTCGCCGCCGCCGATAACGGTGGTACCCTTGCACTCTGCCATGGCGTTGGCGATGGCGCGGGTGCCGTAGGAGAAGGGGTCGAACTCGAAAACGCCCATGGGGCCGTTCCAGATAACGGTGCCTGCGCGGCGGATCTCGTCGGCGAAGATAACGCGGGTGCGCTCGCCGATGTCCATACCCATTCTGTCCTCAGGAATGCGCCAGGTGGGATAGGTCTCGGGCTCTGCGTCGGGAGCAAATTCCTCGGCGGTAACGGTGTCCTCGGGCAGGAGGAGCTTTACGTTCTTTGCGGTAGCGCGGGCCATTGCGTCCTTGGCGTACTCAATGTTGCCCTCGTCCAGCAGGGACTTGCCGATGTTGCCGCCCTGGGCCTTCATGAAGGTGTATGCCATGCCGCCGCCGATGATGAGGGTGTCGGCCTTGTCGATGAGGTTATCGATAACGCCGATCTTGTCGGCGACCTTTGCGCCGCCGAGAACGGCGACCAGAGGACGCTTGGGATTTTCAAGTGCGCCGCCGATGCCCTTCAGCTCGGCCTCGATGAGGAAGCCGCATACTGCGGGCAGGTAGGCTGCTACGCCTGCGGTGGACGCATGAGCGCGATGGCAGGCGCCAAAAGCGTCGAATACGAAAACGTCGGCAAGGGAGGCCAGCTCCTTTGCAAACTCGGGGTCGTTCTTCTCTTCGCGCTTGTCGAAGCGGACGTTTTCCAGCATCATCAGCTCGCCGGGCTGCAGCTCGGCAGCCATCTTCTGAGCGCTGGGGCCAACGATGTCGGTGGCCATCTTAACCTTCTTGCCCAGCAGAACGGAAACGC
This sequence comes from Oscillospiraceae bacterium, assembly GCA_017513385.1. Classification (GTDB taxonomy): domain Bacteria; phylum Bacillota; class Clostridia; order Oscillospirales; family Oscillospiraceae; genus RGIG6375. The sequence goes on from JAFXFT010000148.1 coordinate 4,458, forward strand.
GCTTTGCTATGGGCATAAGGCTCTGGTCGGGAACATACTCTCCCTTGGGTCTGCCAAGGTGGGAGCAGAGGATTATAGCAGCACCCTGCTCGAGGATATAGCGAATGGTGGGCAGGGAGGCGGTGATGCGGGTGTCATCGGTGATAACGCCGGTGGCCATGGGTACGTTGAAGTCGCAGCGGAGAAGGACCTTCTTGCCCTTCAGGTCAATGTCGGTAACGGATTTCTTGTTGTAATTCATGTTCAAAAACTCCTTACTTTGTCTGCAGTAGTCCCTTGTAACCGTTCTGGCGCAGCGCCTCATAGCACATTACAGCCACGGAATTGCCCAGATTCATGCTCCTCGCCTCTTCGCGCATGGGAATGCGGATGCAGCGGTCGGGATAGCGCAGGCGCAGCCACTCGGGCAGGCCGGCGGTCTCCTTGCCGAATACGAGCCAGCAGTCCTCCTCGAAGCTTACGTCGGTGAAGCAGCGGCTGCCCTTGGTGGTAGCCAGCCATAGATTTTCTTCGCCGTGCTGCTCAAGAAAGCTGTCGATATTTTCGTAAACGTGAATGTCCACAAGGTGCCAGTAGTCGAGACCCGCGCGCTTTACAGCCTTATCGGAAATATCAAAGCCCAGCGGGCGCACAAGGTGCAGCCTGCTGCCTGTAACGGCACAGGTGCGGGCGATATTGCCTGTATTCTGCGGTATTTCGGGTTCGACCAGAACTATATTTATCATGGTGTTTCCTCTTTAGATATTGGCGTAATTCTACAAGTATATATTTTACTCCCATACCATGTTTTTTTCAAGGTAAATAACATATAATGTAAGTGAATTTATAGTGCAAAAGTTGCAAAATATGCCCAAAAACACAAAAATCCCGCAAATTTTGCGGGATTTTAATTGTATACGAAGCGTTTTGCTCAGTGAGCGGAATTGAGATAGGTTTCCAGTATCAGCGTAGCGGCAACCGCGTCCACCACGGCCTTGTGCTTCTTCATTTTCTTGCCGCTCTGGGAGAGAATGCGGTGGGCGTCCACGGTGGTGCGGCGCTCATCTATCATGATGACCTCCGCTCCGGTAAGTTCCCTGAGCATTTCGCCCATGGCCTCGCTCTTCTCGGCGCGGGGGCCGCGGGTGCCGTCCATGTTCACGGGGCAGCCCAGTACTATTTTGCCCGCATTGCGGGATTTATACAACTCCGCCAGCTTTTCCGCCAGCCGCTGGGCATTCCAATCCTCAACCACCAGCGTTTCGCCGGCGATCATGCCGCTTATATCGGAAAAAGCAATGCCTGTGCGGGCATCGCCGTAATCTATAGCCATAATTTTCATAATGTTCCTCCAAGGTTATGAATTGCCCGCTGGGCATGAGTTGAAATCAAAGATTTCGTGAATTGCTGCGCATGAATTGCTCTGCGGAGCATTAAAAATAATGGTCTTCGCGGAGCGAAGCGCCAATTCATGAAGCAAAGCTTCAATTCATGGGCGAAGCCCTATTCACGACCGAAGGGCAATTCACTTTTTTAATTATTAATTATCAATCCTCAAAAGTCAATTCTACTTGCGAAAAAACCTGTTGCAAATAGGAAAATTCGTGCTATAATCGAATTAGCAATCAAGGCGCGAGAGTGCTAAAACGATTTATTTCAATCCCCAAGGAGGAACAACCAATGGCAAAAAAGCAATTTAAGGCTGAATCCAAGCGTCTGCTTGGTCTCATGATCGACTCTATATATACTCATAAGGAAATTTTCCTGCGCGAGCTTATCTCCAATGCAAGCGACGCGATCGACAAGCTGTGCTACAAGGCGCTTACCGACGATGGCGTTGGCATGAGCCGCGGCGATTTCTGCATCAAGATTGCCGTAGACAACGCCGAGCGCACCATCACCATTACCGATAACGGTATCGGCATGACCGCCGAGGAGCTGGAAAAGAACCTTGGCGTAATTGCAAAGTCCGGTTCTCTGCAGTTCAAGAAGGAACTGGACGAGGAGAAGAAGGAAGAGAGCGGCATTGACATCATCGGTCAGTTCGGCGTAGGCTTCTACTCTGCTTTCATGGTAGCCGACAAGGTTCGCGTCGAGTCCAGAGCCTACGGCAGCGACGAGGCAAACGCATGGGAGTCCACAGGTGCAGACGGCTATACCATTGAGCCCTGCGAGAAAGCGGAGCACGGCACTAAGATTATCCTCACCGTCAAGCCCGACAGCGAGGAAGAGAACTACGGCGAATTCCTCGACAGCTACCGCCTGCGCGGTCTCATCAAGAAATACAGCGACTATGTGCGCTATCCCATTAAGATGAACATCTCCAAGAGCCGCAGCGTTGAGACCGACGAGCTGGACGAGAACGGCAACAAGAAGAGCAAGTGGGAGACCTACACCGAGGAGGAGACCATCAACAGCATGGTTCCCATCTGGCAGCGCTCCAAGAGCGAGGTCACCGACGAGGACTGCATCGCCTTCTACAAGGAGAAGTTCCGCGATGCAGACGACCCCGTAAAGGTTATCCGCATCAGCGCCGAGGGTGCCGTTTCCTATAAGGCACTGCTGTTCATTCCCAGGAACGCACCTTATAACTATTATTCCCGCGATTACGAAGCCGGTCTGCAGCTTTATGCCAGCGGCGTTATGATTATGGACAAGTGCAAGGATCTGCTGCCCGAGTGCTTCCAGTTCGTAAAGGGCGTTGTGGATTCTCAGGATCTGTCCCTGAATATCTCCCGCGAAATGCTGCAGCATGACCGCCAGCTCAAGACTATTGCGGGCAACATCGAGAAGAAGATCAAGTCCGAGCTGAAGAAGCTCATGGAGGACGAGCCCGAGACCTACGGCGAGTTCTATAAGAGCTTCGGTCTGCAGCTGAAGTATGGCATTCTCGCCAACTACGGCATGAAGCGCGAGCTGCTCAAAGACCTGCTCATGTTCTATTCCTCCTCCGCCGGCAAGATGGTTTCCCTTGCCGACTATGTCAAGGAGATGCCCGAGGAGCAGAAGTACATCTACTTCGCCTGCGGCGAGAGCATTTCCAAGCTGGACAAGCTGCCTCAGGCCGAGCCCATCCGCGAAAAGGGCTACGGTATTCTGTACCTTACTGAAGATACAGACGAA
>JAFXFT010000149.1 GCA_017513385.1 Oscillospiraceae bacterium
ACGCGCTTTACTATAGGCTCGCGGCTGAACTCACGCTTGGTGAGTACAACGATATCGCCGTATTCCAGCTTACCGTAGAGGCTGATAATAATTATCTTGTCCCCGTCTTCAAGGGTGGGCAGCATAGAGCCGCCATCAACGCCGATAATGCGGCCGACAAAAGTGAATATAAGGATACAGGCCACAAGCGCTACCACTATACACTGCATCCAGTCATATACTTCGAGCTTGAAGGAATACTTTTCCTTTGGCATCTCCTGCATAGGTTCCATATTTTCAGACATTCCTTATCTCCCCTTTTGCAAACTAATTTCATAAACAATGATATTAACAAAAAAAGGGGCATAAAAATGCCCCTTTTTCCTTAGATTCTTTCCTTAACCTTAGCAGCCTTACCGACTCTGTCACGCAGATAGTACAGCTTAGCGCGTCTGACCTTACCGTGTCTGATAACGGTAATGGACTCGATGTTGGGGGAGTGAACAGGGAAAACCTTTTCACAGCCAACGTTATAGGAAATACGACGTACGGTGATGGTCTCATTGATACCACCGTGCTTCTTGGCAATTACAGTGCCGTCGAAAGCCTGAATTCTTTCGCGGTTACCTTCCTTAACCTTGATGTTAACTCTAACAGTATCACCGATCTCTACAACGGGAGCCTCGGCCTTAACATACTGCTCAGAAAGTGCCTTAATCAGATCCATTATTCTCTTCCTCCCTTCAGGGCAGACGTTCGTACCGTATAGCGGCATAGGACCGTCCAACTAACGCACACAATATCGCATGCTGTGGTATTGTAACACAGGTTCCTGTAAATTTCAAGAGTTTTTTCAATGTTTTTTCAGAAATTTTCATGGTTTTTCCCGTATTTTTTCACTTGCTTACATAAAGGGCTTCATATTGCCGTCATAGACCTCAAGACGCATATATTTTGCGAAGTCCGGCTCAAGCTCGGGAGCGTTCTGCTTGACCGCATCAAGCAAGTTGGAGGGGTTGACGGTGGGTTCAACGGCAGACACCAACGCAGTAACTTTCAGCTCGGTATCGGAGATAACTTCCACACTCACCTCGGACACGTTGGGGGCAAGGTCAAGCTCGCCCATTCCCCTCTTGGTCTTCTTCATAATAATAAGACTCTCGCGGGCAAACAGCTCTTCTATGGCAGCCTTACGCTCGGCGGCTTTGCCGTCATCGTAAACCATAGTTACGCTGCAGCGGACGTATTTCAGCAGACCAACCTTATTAATAGGAAGCGCGGCGGATATGGCGCGGATACCCTCGGGAAGCCAGGGGTTCAGCTTCTCGGGCAGGGTTCTCTGGCTCATATCGTCCTCAATCTGAATGTCCAGCACCTCGCATACGCTTTCGCAGCCAAGCTGCAGAGGCAGCGCCATGGATATATAGGGGTGAGGGTTGAAGCCCTCGGTGTGCTTGATCTTTATGCCGGAGCGTATAAATGCGTGCTGGAAGGTGCGCATAAGGTCGAGGTGGGAAATATACTTGGCTCGGCCGGTCTTTTCAAATCTGATTCTGCACTTAGTCATCGCAGCGTCCCTCCTTGCTCAGCTTGCGCGCGCCGCAGTTGGCGCACTGGTTGCGGCAGTCGGGAGTAATTTCGGCGCGGCGGGATCTTTCGCGCTCCTCCCACAGATGCTCGGTCTTTACACCCGCGCTGATGGTGCTCCAAGGCAGAATTTCGTCCCTGCCCTTTTCGCGGTTGGCGTAAAAATGCGGATCAACACCGTTTTCTTCAAAGGCCTCGTTCCATGCATCCTCGGAGAAGAACTCCTCCCATGCGGCAAGTCCGCCGCTGCGTTTGAATACGCTCTCAAGCACGGGAGCAAGGCGGCGGTCGCCCAGTGCCAGTACAGCCTCAATAAAGCTGACGGTGGAATCGTGCCAGCTGTAGCTGATGGCCTTGGAACGCATGCTGTCCTTCAAAAGCTGCTGCTTGCGCAGGAACTCCTCCATGCTGTCCTGAGCCTCCCACTGGAAGGGAGACATGGGCTTGGGCACGAAGCAGGAGGTACTTACGGTTATCTTTACGCCGCGAGCCTTATTGGTGGCGTACTTTTTCCATGTATTGAGAACCTTGAAGGCAAGGTCGGCAATGGCGATGATGTCCTCGTCGGTCTCGGTAGGCAGACCCATCATGAAATAGAGCTTCACGGTACTCCAGCCGCCCTCGAAGGCGGTGCGGCAGGAATTGAGGATATCCTCCTCGGTAACGTTCTTATTGATAACGTCGCGCATACGCTGAGATCCTGCCTCGGGAGCGAAGGTAAGACCGCTCTTGCGAACCTTCTGCACCTTCTTCATCAGTTCCATGGAGAAGTTGTCCGCTCTCAGAGAGGGCAAAGACAGGCTGACCTTACGGGGCTCACACCATTCCAGCAGACCGTCACAAAGTCCGGTAAGCTCCTTATAGTCGCTGGTGCTGAGAGAGGAAAGGCTGATTTCCTCATATCCGGAATTCTTCAGTGCCTCTATTCCCTGCTTGACCAGAGTATCGCACTTCTTGCGGCGAATGGGGCGATATACATATCCCGCCTGACAGAAGCGGCAGCCGCGCACGCAGCCGCGGAACAGCTCCAGCACGGTGCGGTCATGGACTATCTCGGTGCTGGGCACGATGGTGTTGGTGGGAAAATAGGATTCGTCAAGATTCTCGATTATACGCTTGGTAACGACGGCGGGAGCGTCGCCCTTGGGGGTAATGCTCTTAATAGTGCCGTCCTCGTTATACTCATGCTGATAGAGGCTTGGAACATAGATACCCTGTATCTTGGCAGCCTCGTTAAGGAACTGTGGCTTGCTCCAGCCCTCTTTCTTTGCCTTGCGATAAAGCTCGGTTATCTCCGCGTCGGCCTCCTCGCCCTCACCGATAACGGCAAGGTCGATGAAATCGGCAATAGGCTCGGGGTTATACATGCAGGTGCCGCCCGCGAAAACCAGCGGAGTCAGCTCCTTGCGGTCGGCGCTGCGCAGAGGCAGGCCCGCAAGGTCAAGCATATCGAGAATGCCCAGATAGGACATCTCATAGCCCACGGAGAAGCCGATTATATCAAAATCCTTTACTGGGTCGCCGCTTTCAAGGGCATAAAGAGGTATACCCTCCTTGCGCATTTCCTCCGCCATATCGCGCCAGGGCTCGAAAACGCGCTCGCACCATACGCCGTCCATGTTATTAAGAACGCCGTAAAGTATGCGCAGACCAAGATTGGACATGCCAATCTCATAAGTATCGGGGAAACACAGGGCAAAGCGTACGTCCACCTCGTCCTTGTTCTTCATTATCTCGCCATATTCGCCGCCGGTATAGCGGGCAGGCTTCTGCACCTTGGGCAGTATACGTTCAATTCGCTGCTCCATGCGGTATCTCCAATCGTAAATGTACTGAACGCAAAACGCGTACATTATATTTTATACTTTTTTGCGTCCTATTGCAAGCATGGTTTTGCATTCATTGCGCGCAACGCGTATTTGTGCATATAGGACAAATCTATACCCTAAATTCAGTATATTTTTATCCACTTTTGTTGACATTGCTCAATTCGCCATGATAAAATATGGTAGAAATAATACAATTTGTGGAGGTGCGTATATGAAAAAGCTCATAATCATGGCTCTTCTGCTTGCTCTGATGCTCTGCGGCTGCAATTCCATGGACTTATACGAATACGCACTTACCATGGAGAGTGACAACAGCTTCGCCTGCACCGACGGCTACATATATAAGTCCAGCAACAGATTCACCGGCACCAATGATGACGGCACCATAAGCGTTGCCAAAAGCAATCAAATGACCGGCTGGAACTCCGGCGCAAAGACGAAGAAAAAACATGCCGCGGATATGGAGCCCCACGAATTCATATTTGCCACTCAGCGCGTTGCTTTCATCAGGAATGACGGCAGCATATGGCTGGGCGCTGAAAACGACAGGCCTCGCATCTCCCCCTTTTCGCCTCACGATGAATCCGTTCCCGAGGACTCCCCCTATAAGCTTTCCATGACCGTAACACAACCCCGGAATGGCTCGACCTTGCAGGTGGCTCTCACGAATATCGGAGAAACAACGCTCCCCTCCCCCTTTGTATATCTTTTCGTTCAGCTTGCCGACGGCAGCTGGTATGAGTGGGATACATTAAATAAGGTTGAGTGGACCACCGTCAGGGGAGTTAATATGGAGCAAGGTGAGCTGCGCAATTATTCGCTGCACCTCCCTCATAGCGGTAAGAAATACATTTCCGGCAAGTATCGGATAGCAGTCTATTCAAACCTTGCAAACAAAGCAACCATGTTTCCCAGCGGAGAAGCTTACAGAACATATTTTACCGACACGGCTCAGCTGGAGGCTTATGTAGAGTTCGAACTCAGCAATACTTCGTTCAATAGTTTCGAACTGTCGGATTTTGAAGGTACTATTGAAGATTTAACTGTCAAATAGGTTTTACTGCCGGCAATGCGGCAGGGGCACGCCCCTGCCCTACGATAAAACACAGCACCGACAAGGAGGGCAGCGCTATGAAAAAGCTCAAATATTATTCGCCATATTGGGTATCAGCCCTGGTTATAGTTGCCATTGTACTTTTGGTCACAGGATTAAAAAACCGCGAAAAGCTCCCGCTGTACGATTACGCGCTCACCTTGGAGGACGACAGCTTTTTTGTAAACTATTACAGACGCAGCATATGGCGCGTAAGTGACGTTTACGAAAACGGCTTCATAGCGATAAAGGAAACCGACGAGGAGCTGCCCAAGCATGTAAGCACCGAAAGGCTCACCGACCTCAACGCAATGCAGCCCTATGATTATTTTCCATTCATAAGGCAGGACGGAACCGCGTGGCAGGGCAGCCACATGACCTCACGATATAAAACCATATTGGAGCCCTGCATTCCCCTTGATACAGACCAGCCCACCGAAGAAAGAGACATTCTTATCAGCATAGAAGAGGGCGGGTATTCCAAATTCAATATATCCCTGCTCAACAAGGAATCCCAGCCGCCGCGCTCTCCCCAGTGTTACCTTTACTTCAAGCTGGCAGACGGCAACTATTACCGCCACGTTCAGGACTATGATTATTACGCACCCTTAGACTTAATGGAGCGCGAGACATTCAGAATAGAGCTGCCTCACCAGCTCACGGATTACTACACCGGCAGCTACCGTGTATGTATATACTCGGACACTTACGTTTACGGCGGCACTGGCAACGACATTCCGGACAGCGCAAAGCTTATCGCCACTGTGGATTTTGAACTGGTCAAAACACTGGCAGGAAAATACGAAACCTACGATTACAAGCTGACGAACTTCCGAAGCAGTGCAAAGGATTTCACTGCAGGATAATCGCAGGAGGTGCAAATTTGCGAAAACTCAAATATTACGCGCCATACTGGGTATCGGCAATCGTTGTAATCGCCATTGTATTACTCATCATTATCAAGCGCTTCGGCACCTGCACGGAAGACGGTTTCTCGATCTACACGCCTTTCAGCGAGCTGCCCGAGCTTGCCGCAACGCTGGAAAATTATAATTACTTTATCAGCGAGAACGGCACGATATTGGAACGTGTCGGTGGAACTCGGGTCAGCGTCCGTCTTGCCACCTCCGAGGAACACCCCTCTAAGATCGTAGGCAGTTTTAAACCAAAGCCGATGTCCGAAATGCGTCCCCACGAATACGCTGCATACATATACGACAGACCCATATTTGTGCGGCAGGACGGAAGAGTATATGCTAATCGCAGCGGCACTACCATGAGGGTATGTCCTCCCTCCGAGCTGCCGGACAGCGCCGTTGAAGCAAAGATGCAGATAAGTGCAGACGAGACATCGGGCAGTATATTTGAATTAAGTCACTCCACCGAGGCATACGTTGATGTGGTTTTCCCCACCATGGACATTGAGGGTGATTTCAAATGGCAGCTTTCCGCGAAGCTTAAAGACGGCTGGTACATAATATCCAATGATTTCTTTGCGACAAAACAGGCATATGCCGACGACAAGGTCAATTACAATTTTGAAGTGACCTTCCCCGCCCTCCGCGAGGGCGATTACCGGTTAGAAGTAAACATCGGCGACGAATGGTTCTATCAGGAAATGTCCCTCGCCGAAAAGGGTTTTGACACCGGCACAATACGGGACGTTTACACACTTACCTACGATTGAACGGAGGTGCAGCATGAGCAAAACAAAGCGGATAATTACATACGCTGTGACTATCGCCGTAATTGCGGCTATAGCAGTTGCAGCAACTACCTTTCTGCGCCGTTCCATGCGCGACACCGTATATTTGCAGGACTACGCCCTGACCCTCGGCAGCGATGATTTGTTCGTAAACGAAAATTCCAATATATACAGACTCGCGCACAGCATGGAGCCTGATTATGTATATGTGGACAGGATTCGCCACGATGACAGCGTGACCTTTTTTGAGGAGCTAAGCACTGCCGCCTCCACCGAGCTTTCCCCTTATGAATTTGCCGCCACCAACTATTCCGGTCTTATCTACGTCCGGGGCGACGGCAGCCTGTGGCGCAAGGACAGCAGCGTTACCTCGGGAGCCGACCATTACATAAGGCTCAAGCCGTTTTTCGATAAATGCAGCGCCGAAGAACTCGAGCCTGTGGTGGGGCATGAGATAGAGCTTATCAGCAAAACTTCTATCTCTTTCGATTTTAAAGAAAACAGAAAGCTCTCCGACGTGTCTATACGGCTGTCCGTAAAGCTCAACGACGGAAACTGGTATCTTCTTAACAGTGAGGGCTTTTATCGGTACACCGCCGTCTCTCCTTTAGAGAAATATTCAAATCGCGGCGGTATCGATATCCCCCGCATACAAAACTCAAACACATCTATCCCCGGTATCTATCGTATTGAAGTTTACGAGCACGATGAACTGTATACGGCTGTAGAAATTGAGGTACAGGCAAGTGAAACCACAGAGGAAGTAAAACGAAGAACAATAAATTATTGACCTAAAGGAGAAAGCAAGTGCCTATCGTATCGTTCGCCGGAGATTCCCACGCTCCCGCCTGCGGCGGGGCTCGGAATGACAATACTTTGGATCATATCACTGTACTTTCTTGTGGCAGCGCCTCCGACTTGTCATTGCGAGGAGCGAAGCGACGTGGCAATCTCCTGCGTTGGTTTATTTGCGCACCATAGTTCTTAAAGCACAAACCGGGACGCTCACCGCGTCCCGGTTGTTTTTATAAGCAGTGCTGCGCCAGCAAGGATAAGAGCACCGCCGCTGTGGGCGCAGAGCATGAAATACACACCTGCCGAAAGCATGGCGGCGGCGCATATTACCGTTACCCAAAAGCAAACGCGCTGCGCCCGCTCATGGTCAAGGAGCATACTCAGCAGCGCCGAAAGCACTCGTCCACCGTCCAGTCCGCCTATGGGCAGCAGGTTGAACACCGACAGAACAAGGCTCACACCGGACAGTGCGTGAGCGCCGCAGAAAGCCGCAGCGAATGCCAGCAGCAGCCCCGCCGTCGGTCCTGCAAGGGCAGCAACAAGCTCACGTCCGTAGTTCAGGCGGCTTTCATCAAAGTACATTGCCGCGCCTGTCAGCTCAAGCCGCAGCAGATATGGCTTTGCCCTGAATGCGCATAGCGTTGCATAATGCCCCAGCTCATGCACCGCTGCGCTTATGACCGCCAGTGCGAATATGCCTTGTTCGTCAAGCAGATATATCAGCGCCGCAGCCAGCGCAAATGCTGGGCTTACGTCAAATCGCAGTTTCTCAGCCCTGCTCATTCAGATACAGCCCCGGGTCATGGTAGACCCCGTCGCAGATAAGCTCAAAGTGCAGATGCGGCCCTGTCGCCGCGCCCGTCTGTCCCACAGCCGCCACCACCTGCCCCCGCTCCACGCGGCTGCCGCCTGTGGCTAACACCTCGCTGCAATGGAAATACTGCGTTGTCCATCCGTTGCCATGGCTGATAATAAGGTACTTCCCCGCCGTTTCGCTTACCCCCGACGCGGCAACATGTCCGTCGGCAAAGGCAAAAATGTCATCTCCCTCGTCGGCGGCAAAATCCATGCCGTAGTGGAATTTATTTATCTTGTCTATGGGGTGGTCGCGGTAACCGAAGTCCGAGGATTTTACACCAAGCACCGGGCGGGTATATTCAAAGGGCAGCTCCACAAGCTCGGCGCAAACATTATCGGGCAGTTCCGGCTCCGCCTCGTAGGTCACCACACTCTCCGTTTCCGCCATAGCAGCCGCTGACCTCTCCCGCTCCATGCCCGCCTCAAGGCACTGCAAATACATGCTCTGCAGATTATACTGTGCCGCTCCACTGGGCTGGGCATTCTCCGCCATCACCGGCTGTGCCTCGCCATTACCTTTCAGCACGGCAATAGCATCGCCAAGTGTGCTGTCGCCGGAAACAAAGCTGCCCACTGCTGAAAACGCGGCGCGGTAGTCCACGCTATGATCGATTGCACCGCGCAGTTCACCGCTTACACTTTGGGCAAAATTCGGCGCTATCGCCCTTATGCACACCGCCAATGCAAATATCACAACACTGCTCCAAAGCCGCAGCGTGCGTTTTTTTCCGCGCGCGTTCACATTTCGTTTTCTTATATTTCGATTATAATTATAGTCCATGCCTATACCTCCTATGTACGTTTAATTATATTTTCGTGGAGGGACAGGTATGACGGGAACAAAACGCAGAATATTACGTCTTAGAACAGGTCGCTTTTACCTTGCCTTAGCCGAAATATTTATGGACAGTCGGGTAAAATATGATATACTTATAAGGTTAACGAATACATTTAAAGGTTGGAGATATAGATGGTATTTTCAAGTCTTGTTTTCATGTTCATATATCTGCCGGTGGTGCTGGCGGTATACTATCTCGTGCCGGTCAAGTGGCGCAATCTTTGGCTGTTCATAGTCAATCTTGTGTTCTACGGCTGGGGCGAGCCGGTCTACATTCTGCTGATGATGCTCTCAATTCTCATAAACTACATCAGCGGTATCATCGTCGGCGCAAACCGCGATACAAACAGGAAAAAAGCGAAAACGGCGCTTATTATAAACACGGTGATAAACCTCGCCCTGCTTATGTTCTTCAAGTATTTTGACTTCATCGCCGAAAATCTCGCGCTTATCCCCGGTCTTGATTTCATCAAGCCTTTGGGAATAAGCCTACCCATCGGTATATCTTTCTATACCTTCCAGACCATGTCTTACCCCATCGACGTTTATCGCGGCGACGCCAATTCCCAGCGCAGCTTCATCAACTTTGGCACCTACGTTGCCCTCTTCCCCCAGCTTATTGCAGGCCCCATAGTTCGCTACAAGGACGTTGACGACCAGCTGGAGCAGCGCGACATGAACCTGGATAAGTTTGCTGACGGTATCCGCCGCTTTATCATCGGTCTTGGCAAAAAGGTTCTGCTGGCAAACAATATCGGTATACTTTGGGACGCATTCTACGCCACACCCACCGCCGAGCTTTCCACTGCGGGTGCATGGCTTGGTATAATCGCCTTCTCCTTCCAGATATACTTCGACTTCGCCGGTTATTCCGACATGGCGATCGGTCTTGGCAAAATGCTGGGCTTCGAGTTCCTTGAGAACTTCAACTATCCCTACATCTCCAAGAGCATTACCGAGTTCTGGCGCCGCTGGCACATCTCTCTCGGCACATGGTTCCGCGACTATGTATATATCCCCCTCGGCGGCAACCGCAAAGGTCTTTCCCGCCAGTTCGTCAACATTCTCATCGTATGGGCGCTGACCGGCATATGGCACGGCGCAAGCTGGAACTTCCTGTTCTGGGGTCTTTACTATGCTCTGCTTCTTGCCATCGAAAAGGCGTTCCTGCTCAAGTGGCTGAAGAAAGCGCCCGCCGTGGTATCACATATCTACACAATGTTCCTCGTTGTTATAGGCTGGACTCTCTTTGCTATCGATGACGTTTCCACCCTCGGCAGCTATATTGGCGTAATGTTCGGCGCAGGCGGTGTCGGCTTTATGTCCGCACAGGTGCTCTATTATCTGCGCAGCTACGGCCCCATGCTGATAATCCTCGTTATCGCCAGCATTCCAATCGGCAAGAAGCTCTTCAACAAGCTTCCCGAAAAGTTCCGTTCCGTACTCGTGCCCATTCTCATCGTTTTCGTACTGGTGATTGCCACTGCTTATCTGGTGGATAGCACCTATAATCCCTTCCTCTACTTCAGATTCTAAGGAGGTGCAGAAATGAAAAAAAGTGCAAACATCGTTCAGACTATAGTATTCTGCGTGTTTATCGCAGCTTTGGCCATTCTGTGCCTTGTTACCCCCTCCAAAGAGTTTTCCGAGCAGGAAAACCGCTATCTCGATCAAGCTCCCAAATTCACATTTGAGAAGCTTTTCTCCGGCGAGTTTATTGAGAATTTTGAGGGCTACGTTACCGACCAGTTCGTTTTCCGCGACAGTTGGATAAGCATGAAATCCCGCTTTGAGCGTTTCCTCGGAAAGACCGAGAACAACGGCGTTTTCTTCTGCGAGGACGGCGCGCTCATTTCCCGCTTCGATAAGCCCGATGCAAGCCTGCTGGCAAGCAATATAAACGCAGTAAACAAGCTGGCAGAGAACACTGATGCCGACATTTATCTCTCCATTATCCCCGGCGCAGTCAGCATTTGGGCAGACAAGCTGCCTGCCAATGCGGTCAACTATGACCAGCAGGCGCTGATTGACGACATCTATTCTCAGGTAAACGTAAACACCGTAGACAATTATTCCGCTCTCAGCGCCCACTCTGACGAATATATCTACTACCGCACCGACCATCACTGGACCAGCCTTGGCGCATATTACGGCTACACCGCCCTTGCCGAGGCAATGGGTCTTGATGTCAAGGAGCTCTCCTCCTTCTCCCCCGAAACCGTCAGCGAGGACTTTTACGGCACGGTCTACTCCACCTCCGGTGTGCGCTGGGTAGAGCCCGACAGCATTGAGATATTCGTTCCTGCCGACGGCGTAAGCGTTACCAATTACCCCAACGGCAAACCTGTTGAGGGCGTTGTATACGACATGAGCAAACTGGAAGTTAAGGACAAGTACGCCATGTTCTTCGGCGGCAACACCCCCATGCTGGAGATCGACACCGGTGCGGAAGGCAAGCCCCGCCTGCTGGTGCTCCGCGACTCCTATTCCGACAGTGAGCTGCCCTTCCTCTTCGATGATTTCTCTCACATAACTGTTCTTGACCTGCGTTATTACAAGCTGAGCATTGCAGAGTTTATCGAAGCCAACGACATCGACACCGTTCTCATCAATTACTCCGCAGACAATTTCAGCACTGACAACACCGTTTTCAGACTTGGATTTTAATCAACTTTTTCATAAAAAGCACCTCGGGATTAGTTTACATCCCGAGGTGCTTGTGCTATTATTTATGTAAATAGGTAAACGATTGCCGAAAGGGGTGCAAAAGAGTGGAAAAACACCACGACGAAGTGTGTGAAATATCCGTCATTCATCACGATACCGTTAACAAAGTGCGTGACGTTATGCCGGATGAAGAGCTTATTCTTGACGCAGCAGAGCTCTTCAAGGTATTCGGCGATTCCACGCGAGCAAAAATAGTCTGCGCCCTTTCCGTTGCGGAAATGTGCGTATGCGACATTGCGGCGCTGCTGAGCATGACAAGCTCAGCTATTTCCCACCAGCTGCGCATTCTCAAACAGGCCCGAATCGTGCGCAGCCGCCGCGATGGTAAAATTATCTACTACAGCCTTGATGACGCGCATATCAAGCAGCTTTTTGACACCGCAACAGATCATCTCAAGGAGGAACGATGAATGAATATTTCCGAGTCCCTGCTGACCAATAAGGATTTCTCTCTTTTTGCGCGGCTTGCAATAGCAGCCGTTATCGCCATAGTATGCGCTGCGGCTAATATTTCCGAAGGCATAATGTCTGTTCTGTGCATCGCAGCCATTCTGATTGCGGCATTTGAGCTTGTTGTCGCCGTTCTTAAAAACATAATTAAATTCAAATTCTTCAATGAGCAGTTTATAATGCTCATCTCCTTGATTATCACCCTTGCCGCCGGACGCTACGCCGAGGCTGTGCTTGCCGCGATGCTTTTCCGCATCAGCGATTTTCTCAGCGTCAAGCTTCGCATGCACGCCCTCCAAATGGCAAAATCCGCAGGCTGTGAACCCGACACCGAAAAGAAATCCCGCATGGACAGTTTTACCCAGAAGGCACTGCATATTTATATTCCCGCTGTTATCGTCATTGCCCTACTGATTGCCATTATCCCCATGCTCTTCATTGAGGACACCGCCCCCTGGCTCTCCCGGGCTGCTATCATTCTCTTTGTCGGCAGTCCCTGCGCTATCACTTTCTCTATGCCCCTGTGCAACCTTTTCGCCATCTACAAGATGTCCCGTGAAGGTATATTCATCAGTTCTGCAAGCACAATGGATATGCTGGCAGCTACCAACACCGTAGTTTTCGACAACACCGACGCGCTGGCAGCAAATAAGTACATAATCAGCGATGTTATGCCTGTTCCCGGCCTTTCCTCCACCAATCTTCTCATGCTTGCAGCCTATGCCGCAAGCAGTGCAGGTCACCCTGCCGCAGATGCTATTACCGCCGCTTACGGCGATGAAATAGATCCCCTGTTCATCACCGGCAGCGAGCAGCTCAAGGGCTTCGGCATTCTTGCTCACGTCAAGGGTCTCGTTGTAAGTGCCGGTAATCTTGCGATGATGGAAAAGCTGGGTCTCAGCGCTGCTGCCGCTGCGCTTTCCATCGACCCCAGCGCAGTACATATCGCAATTAACGGCAGCTATGCCGGCTGCATCGTTATAACTCGTATGACCAACGAAAGCGCCAAGAGCGCTATCGAGGCACTTGCAAGTGCAGGCGTTGGCAGAACTGTTCTGCTCTCCTCCGACACCACCAAAGTCACCTCCCGCGCCGCTCACACTCTGGGCTTCGGTGAATATTTCCCCGAATGCAGCGAAACTGACAAGGTAAGACATCTTGAAAAACTGCTTGCCGATACTTTCCCCGAGGAGGCACTCAGCTTTGTAGGCTCTTCCCCCGAAATGCTGGAGCTTGCTGACGTGGGCATCTCCGTCGGCGAAAATGTAAAGGGCTGCGACGCAGTTCTTACAACCGATGACCTGAGCGTTATCGCTAGCGCTATTGAAGCCGCAAAGCGTGGACGCTCTATTATAGTACAGGGTCTCGCTTTTGCAATCGTGCTCAAGCTTGCCATTCTTATTCTCACCCTTATCGGCATTGCTCCCTTCTGGCTGGCAGTGCTGGCAGATTCCGGTGTAGCCATTCTCACCGTAGCCAACGCTATGCGCGCCGGACGATAAGGAGTACCAATATGGGTATAAAGAATCCGATTGTCACCGAGATAGCTCACAAGACCTACCTCATCAACGAGTACGGACTCAACGTAATGTACCTCGTGGTCGGCACAGAAAGAGCCCTGCTCATCGACACCGGTTCCGGTTACTGTGACCTAAAAGCCATAGTTGAGCGTCTTACCAACAAGCCCTACGATGTTGTCCTCACCCACGGTCATGTTGACCACGCCGGTGGCTGCGATATTTTCGAGGAAATATATATCCATCCCGATGATGTGGATATGGCGAAAAACATCAGCTACGAAAGCCGCCTCGGTTACGGCAATTCCCTGCGCAACGCCATGGGCGAACCGGTATGGGATTACAGCGAAGAAAATGTCCGCCGCTGGGAGAACTTCCCTGCCTGCCGCGATTTAAGCGAGGGCATGGTATTTGACCTTGGTGGTCGCAAGCTTACCGTATACCACACTCCCGGACACACCAAGGGTTCCTGCTGTCTTATAGATGATAAGAGCCGCATTCTCTTCTCCGGTGACGCAGCAAACATTAATCTGCTGATGAATCTTGGTGGCGCAAGAGTAAGCACCGCACTTGAGGGACTTTTGAAAATAAAAGCTCATGATGCCGAATTCGACCGCAACTATAACGGACACGTCGGCTACGCTTCCTACGTTGACTGCGTGACTATGCCCGACTCCGTTCTGGACGATTGCATCGCTGCCATGCGCGGAATCATAGACGGAAACCTTGTTCCCATCACTTACGAAAACTTCCTCCGCCCCGATAAGCCCACAACCGCTGTAGAGTACGGAGCGGTGCGAATCTCCTATGATCCGGATTTCATATGACAATAGAAAAGCCATAACCGAAGTTTTTCGGTTATGGCTTTTTTCATGCATTCTTAGCTGCGGCTTTCTCCGCGCTCAGCTCGTAGAAAATCTTCAGCATATTTATAAACTTCATTACCTTGCGTCCGTCCTCGGGGTAGCAGCGGTATATTTTTTCTCCGTCCTGTATCTCGAAGTAACGTCCTGGACCAAAGGGCAGCGTTGGAACATTGACAATAGACACATTCAGCTCGGTTCTTTCGCCGTGCATCACACCGTCAATTACAAATCCATCGCGGCTCAGGCTGACAACGCCTTGTCCCACAGGCGAAAACTTTTTTCTGCCGGGATTTATCATATGTATCTCAACCCTTGAGCTTATACTGCTCTCCGAGCCAAGCTGAACGCGGTTTTTCAGTTTGTCATAGATAAATCTGCTCCAATCGGATACATATTTCATCTCCGGTCCATGCTCGCTTCTGCGGTGGAGAAATGCGTATTCATCGCCAACCACCTCGTATCCGCAATGGCTGCAACGCAGGCCAACGCCGTTTTTCACTTCAACCGAGAACTCGCTCATGCAGTGAGGACACATGTAAAGCACGTTTTCAAGGCCCTCTATATTGCGATTTCCAATATATTTGACCATGTTCTTTTCCTGCTCACGGTATGCGTCGAACAGCAGCGCTTCATCGGTCTTTTTGCGAAGGTTCTCAAGATCCATTGCCGCCAGTTCTTCCTTGGAGAACAGCTTATAAATATCCATATACGTTCTGCCGGGTCGAATGGCAGCGCTCCATTTCGGCATTACGAAATATGTACCGCTGCATCTGGCAACATAGACATCGGCACCCAGCCACTGCAAAAATCTGTAGGTTGCGGCGGGTATAGGTGTGGAAAGGCCGTCCTCACACATAAGTCCGGCTGGGTATATTACAAGGCCTTGTCCGTTATCAATTACAGATTTTATCTGCTTCATATCCCGCACAGCAGTCTGGAACTGCTGCTTTGGTATCATGCCAAGCTTTTCAATAAATCCCTTTATAGGCAGGGTACTGAAAATTGATTTGCTTATGACAAAGGTCATCGGGCGCGCAGTTGCTCCGATAAGATTGACGAAATCCAGCGCAGTCTGGTGGTTTGCTATAACGACAAACGGACCTTTTTTGCCTTTGATTTCATTGCGGATTATTTTTCTGCGGAAGACAAGGGCTGCCGCTATCCATGCGACAACCTGCGTAAGGCGATAGCAGAAAATATTCGGTTTTCTATATCTCATTTTCCTCCACCTTTCTATTCCCATTAAGAAGTATAGCAAAGCGGCAAAGAAAAAGCAAATTAAAAACAACAAAATGCCCCCGAATGCAAAGCATTCGGGGGCTGAAAATTACTTTACAAACTCGTTGTAGATAGCTCTGAGTGCGCTTTCGAAGTCCTTATCGTCAACACCGATGATAATGTTGATCTCACTGGAGCCCTGGTCGATCATGCGAATATTGATGCCGGCTTCAGCGATAGCAGTGATAACACGGGACGCAGTACCCTTATTGTTTACCATGCCGCGGCCAACAACTGCCAGAAGAGCAAGACCGTCTTCAAAGCCGATATACTCGGGCAGGCAGGTGGCACAGATAGCGTTCATGATGCGGCTGCGCTGCTCGCTGGTGATGTCGCCGGAGAGGACAACGCTCATGGTATCGATACCGGAGGGCAGATGCTCGAAAGTAATACCCTCATTCTCAATGGCGGTGAGAACACGGCGGCCAAAGCCTACCTCAGCGTTCATATGAGCCTTCTCGATATTGAGAACAGAAAAGCCCTTCTTGCCTGCTACGCCGGTAATTACGTTCTTCTCATCGGGAATATCAGAGCCGTTAGGAACGATCATGGTACCCTTATCCTCAGGGCAGTTGGTGTTGCGGATATTGATGGGTATCTTGGCTGCACGCACGGGGAAGATAGAATCCTCATGGAGAACGGTAGCGCCCATGTAGGCAAGCTCGCGCAGCTCGTGGTATGTAATATTGTCAATACCCTTGGGGTTTTCAACAATTCTGGGGTCAGCCATGAGGAAGCCGGAAACGTCGGTCCAGTTTTCATAGAGATTTGCACGTGCGGCACGGGCTACGATAGAACCGGTGATGTCACTGCCGCCGCGGGAGAAGGTCTTTATGGTACCGTTGGGCATGGAGCCGTAGAAACCGGGGACAACGGCGCGA
>JAFXFT010000150.1 GCA_017513385.1 Oscillospiraceae bacterium
AAGGGCACCAAGGTAGCCATCATCGGCGATTTTGCCCGCACGCCCCGCTATCAGGGCGCAGGTTCTTCTCTTGTAAAAAACACCCGTCTTGATTGCTTCTATGATTGCGTCAAGGCAGCAGGCCTGAATATCGTCGGCTACGCACAAGGCTATCGCCGTGACACGGTAGATGCCGACCCCCAGCTCATTGCCGAAGCTGCAAAACTTGCCAAGAGCGCCGAAATAGTGCTGCTCTGCGTTGGTCTTGATGAAACCACAGAGTCGGAGGGCATGGATCGCAGCGGTCTTGAGCTTGCAACTGCCCAGCAGGCACTCATAAACGCTGTAAGTGCAGCCAATCCCAATATCATTCTGGTTCTTTCGGGCGGTGCGCCCTTCATCATGCCCGAACGCAGCCTTTACCGAGCCGCAATTCACGGCTACCTCGGCGGACAGGCAGGCGGAGCCGCCATGGCAGATGCCATCGTGGGCAAGGTCAACCCCAGCGGCAAGCTCAGCGAAACATGGCCGCTGCGTATCGAGGACACGCCCGCCTACCCATACAGCCAAAACCGCCAGCGCACCTTTGAGTACCGCGAGGCTCTGTACGTGGGCTATCGCTATTATGACAGCGCGGCTGTTCCCGTGCGCTACCCATTCGGTCACGGACTTAGCTACACCACCTTTGAATACTCCGACATCGCCGCAAGCGTTAATGAGGTATCGTTTACAATCAAAAACACAGGCATGGCAGATGCTGCTGAAATCGCTCAGGTTTATGTTTCCTGCCCCGAGGGAAAGGTTTTCCGCCCCCGAAAGGAGCTTAAGGGCTTTGCCAAAGTGTTTCTCAAGGCGGGAGAAAGCCGCCGCGTAAGCATATCACTGGACGATAAGGCCTTCCGTTATTTCAATGTAAAAACCAACACATGGGAAACCGAGAGCGGCAGCTATGAAATATTCGTCGCCGCCAGCGCCGCTGACGTTCGCCTCAGCCAAAGCATTTACGTTCACGGCAGCGACGCACCCCTCCCCTATGGCGAGCTGCCGCATTACGAAAGCGCTGAAATTTCCACTGTTCCCGATGACGAATTTGCCGCTCTGCTGGGTCGCTATATTCCCGATGGAACATGGGGCAGCATCCTCGGCATAAACGATGCTCTTTGCCAGCTGCGCCTTGTTAAAACCGTTCCCGCACAGCTTGTCTACAAAATCGTCCACAACAGAAAGGAAAAGGGCGAGAAACAATGCCCGCCCGATTTGAATTCCCTCTTTATTTACAACATGACCTTCCGCAGCATTGCAAAGCTGACCAACGGCATGATAAGCTTCAAAATGGCGGAGGATCTCTGCCTAGCCCTGAACGGACACTTTTTCCGCGGCGCAGGCCGATTTATTCTCGATTTTCTCCGCAGCAAGCGCCAAAGCAAAGCGTTCCTGCGGGAGCTTGAAAGTCAGAAATAAGAGTGAGTTATGGTGCACAATGACCGCATACACCAATAGCCTTCCCCCTGGAGGGGAAGGTGGCATTTGCGCCAGCAAATGACGGATGAGGGGACGGCACACAGTGCCGCAACATTACTTCCTGCCATTTTGCCGCTTACGCGGACCCTCATCAGTCGGCTTTGCCGCCAGCTTCTCCCCAAGGGAGAGGCCATATCTCTTCTCGTTCACTTTAAATTAAATTCTTCAGCAAAAAAACAGCTTCAACCGACACGCGGTTGAAGCTGTTTTCTTATACAAATCTTTGGGCGTAGCCGCATCGGCGGCACAGTTCCTCGCTGGCACGGCGGCATTCAAAGCCCTGCACCATAGCCTCCGCCCGAGGCGAATTCAAAATATCCGATATTTCCTCATCGAATATATTACCCAAGGTTATTACGCCCTCGCTGTCAAGGCAGCAGGGCACCACCGAGCCGTCGCATAGAATACCGAAATGGTCGCGCAGACCATAGCAAAAGACCTCGCTGCCCTGCACCTCTGCGTCCTTATCGGGCCACTCAAAGCGGTCGCCCCACTCGATATGCAGCTTATCATGTATGCGAATGCCGCGGGTATTCTCCGCCCATTCGCCCTCGATTCGGGCGCGCAAAAATTCAAAGACCACATCGTTTCTACCTTCGTCAAAGCCGCGGTTCCACATGCGGAGCACCACAATTATTCCCGCTTTTGAGGCAGCCTCGGCAAAATCCACCACCTCGCTAAGATAGCGCTCATGGTCCGTTCCACCCTCGAAGCTGTGAAGCGATACACTGACCTTATGGGGCGCGGCGGCAATAATCTCAGTTCCTCTTTTTTTCAGCAGTGTACCGTTGGTGGTTATCACCGAACGGAAGCCCTTTTCCGTCGCCAGCAGAATGAACTCCGGCAGCTGCGGATGGGACAGCGGCTCAACATAAGGTGATAATAAATATACTTCGTCTGCCCTTCCAGCTTTTCCAGCACCCTAATAAACTCGTCAGTGTTCATTCTCCCCGCCTTACGGGAATGCCCGTGGCAAAAGGAGCAGTTCATATTGCAAATGTTTGTGATTTCCACATAAACACGCGAATACATAAAAACCTCGCTCAGTTATTTTTTGTCAGCAGCCATAACAGCCTTGATAATAGCTCCGATTTTGGGAGGAGTGCCGTAAAGCAGCACGCCCACGCGGTAAATTCTCGCTGCAAGCACACCGATACCTATGG
>JAFXFT010000151.1 GCA_017513385.1 Oscillospiraceae bacterium
GCTCTATGCTAACCTCGAAGACGGTCCCTACCTCGGCGCTCTGTGGCCCATGGCTTTCACCTCCGAGGATGCAGCCTGGATCATCGGTGCAGAGGGTCTGGACATTGTTGAGGCCTATGCCTGCGAGCCCATGATGAGCTCCGTCGCTCACTCCGTATGCCTCATCAAGATGGCTGAGGGCAGCGACATTGAGGCCGCCAAGACCGCTATCCGCGAGAACGTCAACCCCGCAAAGTGGATCTGCGTAAGCGTAGACCCCGAGAACATCCGCGTTGAGAGCATCGGCAACCTTATTCTTCTGGTAATGGACAACACTCACTGCGACCAGATCGCCGAGAACTTCCTGTCTCTTGCCAAGTAAAATGAAGCGTATTGCAGCGATTACGCTGCTTCTTGCCCTGCTGCTCTGCGCCTGCGGAAAGCCCTCGGATACTCCTGCACCCACTCCCACCCCCGAGGCCACTCCCTCCGCACCTATAAGTACCCCTGCGCCCGAGACAACACCCGAAGCTACCCCGGAAGCAACTCCCGAGGTCACTCCTGAAGCTACACCTGAGGCTACTCCCGAGGCTACTCCTGAGGCTACTCCCGAGGCTACTCCCGAACCCACTCCCGTAGTCACTCCCGAGCCTACTCCCGAAGCACCTGTTTATCCCGAGGTTGAGGGTATGATCTGCGTTGACGGTATTTATTTTGAGCCCCGCCCCGCAGTAGACGATGCTGCACTTGACCGCTTCGCCGATAAGCTCACCACTCTCAAGGACAAGCATTTTGCCAACAACAAGGTCTATTATGCACTTATTCCCGACAAGAGCTGGTACTTCCGCGATAATACCGACAAGTATTTTGACCACGAGTATATTGCAGACAGCCTTTCCGGCAAGCTGGACGGCTTCACCGCCATTGACCTGAGCGGCACGCTCACAGGCTCCGACTTCTACGCAACCGATCCCCACTGGAAGCAGGAGAACCTTTCCGCCACCGTTTCCGCGCTGGCTGATGCAATGGGCTTCACCTACACCGAGTCTGACTACACCGCCAACTCTGCCGGCACCTTCATCGGCACCGGTCTTTCCGGCAAGGATCATTCCGGCGTAGCTCCCGAGACCCTGTATTATCTCACCTCCGACGTTATCAATGCCGCCAAGGTGGATAACTTCCAGCAGCAGGACTTCACCAAGGTCTACGATCTTGCCAAGTTCGGCACCAACGGCTATGATATTTTCCTCTCCGGCGCAACTCCTTTGACTGTCATTGAAAATCCCAATGCTGCCTCCAGACGCGAGCTGGTGATTTTCCGCGACTCCTACGGCTCTTCTATCGCACCTCTTATGCTGGAAAGCTACTCCAAGGTCACCCTTGTTGACCTGCGTTACATGGTAAGCGCTCTGCTGCCCCAATATGTTAACTTCAAAAACGCAGAAGTACTCTTCCTCTATTGCGACGAGCTGGTAAACAGCAGCTTCCTGCTTAAATAACACTTACCCCGAATGCTAAGCCATGGCTTAGCATTCGGGGTTTTCTTTTCCTTGACAGTTAACATGCCTGCAATATAAAATAATAGAAACAAACTTTACAAAGGTGGATACATTATGCTTAACATACTCGGCGTTGACGTAGGCGGCACTTTCGTGCGCATGGGAACTCTCAGGGACGGCAAAGTGGAAAATCTGGTAAAACGCAGCTCTTCGGAGATTTTTTCCGCTCCGGGCGGCGCTGCAGCCGGTCTTGCTCAGGCTTTGAAGGAATATGCCGGTGACACTCAGTTCGCCGCAGTGGGTGTAGGCATTCCCGGCACGGTCAGCCGCGACGGTGAGCGGGTACTGAACGTGCCTAATATTCCCGGACTGAACGATACTCCCCTGCGCGATGCTCTTACCGATGCGCTGAATGCCCCCGTATTCGTTGAAAACGACATTACCATGCTCACCACCGGCGATTCCATTCGCCTCGGACTTGAGCGCGGCGTGGTTTTCGGTTGCTATATCGGCACAGGTCTCGGCGGTGCCGTACTTGTTGACGGCAAGCTGCTGCGCGGACGCAGCGCACTCTGCGAGCCCGGACACGTACCTATCTATGGTCTTGACCGCCCCTGCGGCTGCGGTAAAACCGGCTGCGCCGAGGCATATGTTGCAGGCCGTGCCCTTGAGCGGCTGCTGGCTGAAAAGTACCCCGATGGCAATATTGCGGATATTTTCGACCTTATGAGCGAAGCGGAGCTTAGCGAGTATGTGGATATTCTTGCCCACCTGCTGGCTACCGCCATGCAGCTGCTTGATCCCGACGCGGTGATCATGGGCGGCGGTGTATGCGCCATGAGCGGATTCCCCCGCGAGCTGCTTCTCGAGCGCCTCAGTCAGCTTTGCATGAAGCCCGTCCCCGCCTCCACTCTCAATCTTCTTTATCCCGTTGCTTCAGACGTTTCCGGCGTTTACGGTGCCGCCGTATTTGCCCGAAACAGCTTGATTTAACAAAGATTTAACCCCTGAACCGCACACTCTTTACATCAACCTAATAGTATGGCAAATGTGAGGTGATAACCATGATTTATCTGCTTGAAGATGACGACAGCATAAGAAAGCTTGTTGTATATACATTGGAAAGCCAGGGCTACAAGGCCGAGGGCTTTGCCCGCCCCTCCGCATTCTGGCGTGCAGTGGAAACCTGCACCCCCGAACTGGTGCTGCTGGACATAATGCTGCCCGAGGAGGACGGACTGAGCATACTTCGCCGCCTGCGTGCCTCCGGCTCAACTAAGAACATACCCGTGATAATGCTCACGGCAAAAAACACCGAATACGACCGCGTTATCGGTCTTGACAACGGTGCCGACGATTTTATATCCAAGCCCTTCGGTATGATGGAGCTGGTAGCTCGCGTGCGCGCCGTGTTGCGCCGCATAGTTCCCGCTGAGGACTCAACTTCCGATTTCACCATCGGCACGCTTTATGTCTGCCCCGAAAAGCACATCGTCAAGGTCAGCGGAGAGGACATCAACCTCACTCACAAGGAGTTTGAGCTGCTTTGCCTGCTGCTGGACAATCGCGGCCGCGTACTCACCCGAGATGTTATCATGGACAGGATATGGGACAGCGACTTTGACCGGGAGAACCGCACCGTCGACGTTCACGTCCGCACCCTGCGCGCCAAGCTCGGCGAGGCGGGCGCGTATATCGAAACGGTGCGCGGTATGGGCTATAAAATAGGAGATGACAAATGACCTTCAGAATTTTCCGCAACTCCTTTTGTATAGGTCTTTGTGTTCTCGTTGTGTCCACCCTGCTGTCCATCGCCACCCTTTACAGCCACAACGTAGAGCAGGTCTATTCAGACCTTGCCTCCGAGGCCGAGGGTATAGTACAGGGCCTCGAGCTGAGCGGCGAGGTATATTTCACCGGCTACCACCCACGTAATCGTGTTACCCATATCGCTTCCGATGGTACGGTACTCTATGACAGTGTTGCCGATGCCTCCACAATGGATAATCATCTGGACAGACAGGAAATAAGCGACGCTCTGCAGACCGGCCACGGACAAAGCGCCCATTATTCCCACACACTCACCCAAAAGACTCATAATTACGCCCTGCTTTGCGCCGACGGAACAGTATTGCGAGTTTCCTGCACGGCTGACTCTGTATTCAAAATACCGGTCAGCATGCTCCCTACCATTCTTTGGGTCATCATACTCACTCTCGCCCTTTCCGCCGCCCTTTCATCCCGCATGGCCCGCCAAATATCCCGTCCTATCAACGAGCTTGATCTGGACCACCCCGATCTGAGCACCGAATATAAGGAGCTTGCCCCGCTGGTGGACCGTCTGCGTGAACAGAACCTTACCATTCACCGCCAAATTGAAGAGCTCAGCCTCCGCCAGCGTGAATTTTCCGCCATAACGGACAACATGAGCGAAGGCTTCCTGCTCATCGACAACCGAGCCGGTATTCTTTCCTCCAACACCAGCGCTATGCAGCTGCTCAATGCTCCGGATAAGGATAGTCTGCGCAATCTGCGTCAGCTCAATTGCCCTGAGGAGCTTACGCGCTGCGCCAATGCTGCACTTGCCGGTCGCCGCACCGAGGTCACTATGCCCTCCGGTGACCACACCATCTGCTTTATCGCCAGCCCCGTAGTTTCATCGGGACAGGTCACGGGCGCTGTAATAATGGTTATGGACATAACCGAGCGCGAACAGCGCGAAACCCTGCGCCGGGAATTTTCCGCAAATGTTTCCCATGAGCTGAAAACTCCCCTCACCTCTATCTCCGGCTTTGCCGAGCTGATGAAGGCGGGCATGGTGCCTCCCGACAAGGTGTCCGAGTTTGCAGGCGATATTTACGACGAATCCCGCCGTCTTATAGCCCTTGTGGACGACATTATCAAGCTTTCCGGTCTCGATGAGGACTCTCCCGCTTTCGAGCCCGAATCTGTGGAGCTGTATTCCCTTTCCTCGGAGATTCTCGAAAGCCTGCGCCCCATTGCCGACAAGCGCGGCATCAGCCTGCGGCTGACGGGCGAAAGCGCCGAAATAAAAGGCGTGCGGCAAATCCTCAGCGAAATGATATATAATCTCTGCGACAACGCCATAAAATACAACAATGACGGCGGCAGCGTAGTAGTAAACGTCCGCCGCAGCGATTCCAACACTATACTTAACGTCACTGACACCGGTATCGGCATACCCTATGCCCATCAGGCGCGGGTATTTGAACGCTTCTACCGTGTAGATAAAAGCCATTCCAAGGAAATAGGCGGCACCGGTCTGGGTCTGTCCATAGTAAAGCACGGCGCCCAGTACCACAATGCTCGAACCGAGCTGAAAAGCGAACCGGGTAAGGGCACGTCCATTTCCGTAATATTCTGACCTATTGGAGATACATTATGATTACTTACGAATCTATCAAGGAAAACAACACCGTAAACACCTATATCAAGAAAGCCGACCAGTCTCTTGCCGCACTGGGCTTCACTGAGCACAGCTTCGCCCATGTGTGCCTCGTTGCCGAAACCTGCGGCTATATTCTCAGTACTCTGGGCTATTCCGAGCACGAAGTGGATTTGGGCAAAATCGCCGCCTATCTCCACGATATCGGCAACGTGGTAAACCGTTCCGAGCATTCCCAAAGCGGCGCCGTAATGGCATTCCGCATTCTTGATAATCTCGATATGCCTCCCGAGGACATCGCTGAAATAGTCACCGCCATCGGCAACCACGATGAAGGCACCGGCACCCCCGTCAGCCCCATTGCGGCGGCTCTCATTCTCGCCGACAAGTCCGATGTCCGCCGCACCCGCGTGCGCAATCAGGACCCCACCTCCTTCGACATTCATGACCGCGTCAACTACTCCGTAACCAAGTCCCAGCTTAAAATCAACGAGGAAAAGACGCTCATCAAGCTCAAGCTGAACGTAGACCCCCATTACGGCTCCGTAATGGATTACTTTGAAATATTCATGGAGCGCATGCTGCTCTGCCGCAAGGCTGCCGAATTCCTCGGTTTGCAGTTCAAGCTCATCATCAACGAGCAGCAGCTCATTTAAAAGGAGGCAGCACTATGTCTAATATCTGGCACGATATGGACCCCAAGCGCGTCACGCCCAACGATTTCATCGCAGTTATAGAAATTCCCAAGGGCAGCAAGAAAAAGTATGAGCTGGACAAGGTCACC
>JAFXFT010000152.1 GCA_017513385.1 Oscillospiraceae bacterium
CCATGGAGTAGAGACCGTTGGGGGTGGAGTAGCCGGGCATGTTCTCAGCGTCGTGCTCAGAAACCCAAGCCTCAAAGATGTCGGCGTGCTTGTCGCCGTCGGAATCGCCCATACCGCCCAAACAAGGTCGCCTACAGGAGCAGCAGCCTCGCCGCGGATACGGGTGGTGAGCTCGCCTGCGGAACCGTTAACGATCTCTACCTCGATGTCGGGGTAAACTTCGTTGAAGCAGGTTACGAGAGCGTCGAGGTCAGCCTCGGTCATGGTGGAGTAAAGTACGAGGTCGCCGGAGAGTTCCTTCTTCTCGGGCTCAGCGGGAGCTGCAGGAGCCTCGGAGGATGCGGGAGCTGCGGGTGCTGCAGGAGCTGCAGGAGCTGCGGGTGCTGCGGGCTTAGAACCGCCGCATGCTGCAAGAGCCATAACCATGGCAACTGCAAGAACAAGTGCTAAAAACTTCTTCATTTTGATCTTCTCCTTTGAAAGAATAATATACTTACACGCGATAAAACGCGGTTAAGTTGATGTAGATGCTCTCATCAGAGGTTTACGTCCTCAGACTTGCTTACTGCAAGGTAGATGAGCAGCGAGATGGTGGTAACAACGGTAAGTATCGCCGCAAAAGCTGCTGCCAGACCGTAGTTGCCGCGGGTGATCGCAACATAGGTGGACATGGTAAGGGTGATGCTCTTGTTGTTATACAGAATGATACCGGAGGAAAGCTCGGTAACGATAGCTACCCAGCTGAGGATAGCGCCGGAAAGGATGCCGTTTGCCATCATGGGAACGGTGATGGTGATAAAGGTCTTGAGCTTGGAAGCGCCGAGGCTTATAGCCGCCTCTTCGATGCTTAAGGATATCTGCATCAGCGTTGCGGTAGCCGAACGGATGGTGTAAGGCAGACGGCGGATAACAAGCGCGATTACCATTATAGCAAAAGTTCCGGTAAGTGCAAAGGGCTTTTTGCCAAATGCCATAAGCAGTGCAAGGCCGATTACCGCGCCGGGCATGATATAAGGCAGCATTGCGATGGTATCGATGGTATTGTTGAGTGCGCTTGCGCGGCGAACTACCAGATAAGCGATAAGTACCGCAATAACTATGATGATAGCCAGCGCCAGGATACCCATCATGGTAGTGTTCTTTATCGATCTCCAGAGCAGCTTTTTAAGTGCCTGCTCGTAGTTGACGAGAGAGTAGCCGGGGTGGAAGATGGCGCCCTTGCAGTTTCTGAAGGACAGGTAGATGATGTAAAGCTGGGGCATGAATGCGACAGCAACCAGAACATAGCAGTAAAGATGCATAAAGAATCCCTTGAGACCCTTTGCGTCCTTCTTCTCTACGGGGTGCAGCGCACTCATCGAGAATTTGAAGCGGTTGGTCGCCCATTTCTGGAAAACGAATACTACCGCGGTAACGATATTTGCAATAACGGCAAGTGCTGCCGCAAAGTTGTAGTTGTTGGTTGTCTCACCGAGGTACTGATTATAGATAAGTACCGGGAAGGTCTGATAACCTTCGCCCAACAGCATGGGAGTGCCGAAATCGGCAAACGCCTGCATAAATACCATAAGTGCAGCCGCAAGAATGGTGGGCATCGAAAGTGCGAGAACTACGTCCTTAAGACGTCTGAGGCCTACGCAGCCCATGTTGGCGGAAGCTTCCATAAGGGTGTTGTCGATGTTCTTGAACGCACCGTTCATGTAGATGAATACCAGCGGGAAGAACTTGAGCGACTGGACCAACAGTATGCCCTTAAAGCCGTAGATGCTGCCGACCTTCATACCGATAACGCCCTCGAGGAATTTGGTGATAACGCCGCCTCGTCCGAGAAGCATTATCCAGGAGTAAGCGCCGATAAAAGGAGCGGACATGCAGCAGAGTATCGAAAGTACAAAAATCGCCTTTGAACCTTTGATCTTATAAAAAGAATAGAAGTAAGCGATCGGGATACCGAGCACAAGCGAGATCAAAGTAACACTGAGCGTTACCTTAACGCTGTTGAGAATGGTATTGACATAGTAGGATTTTTCAAAGAATTTTCCGAACTGCTCCATCGAGAAGCTTCCGTCAGGCATGATGACCGATTCTTTGAGCACCGAGAACAACGGATAAACGAGGAACAGGATGAAGCTCGCCAGCAGCACCAGCGAAACCGCCATCCACATATCAAATCTCTTTTTGGTGTTCATAGCTGCCTCCCAAAATCACGCGTTAGCGCAGTCGTTGCAAACGCCGGTAAGCATATTTGCGGAACCGTCTGCGGTGAAGATGTTTACCTTTTCGGTGTTGAGGGTAAGTCTGATCTTGGTGCCGGGCTCGATGATGCTGTCGATAGAGGACTCCTGAATGATCTCTACCTCTTCGCCCGATTCGAGGTGTACAAAGTAGTGGGTCATCAGACCAAGGAATACGCAGTCGTCAACGGTAGCAAGTATGCCTTCAGCGTCAGCGTCACGGTTGAGCAGGAACTCCTCGGGGCGAACCGACATGATAACGTCCTGATCCTGCTTGTACTGATCGAGAACATTGGTCATCTCTGCCTTGTAACCGCTGGGAGCGACCAGCATGGTCTTGCCGTTTTCAACAGCCAGCTTGCCGTTGATGATGTTGGAGCGGCCGATAAAGGTGGAAACGAACAGGTTTGCGGGACGCTGATAGATGTTCTTGGGGGTGCCTACATGCTGGATAACACCTGCGTTCATAACAGCGATGCGGTCGGAAACCGCCATAGCCTCTTCCTGGTCGTGGGTAACGTAAACGGTGGTGATGCCTACCGAGTGCTGAATATTCTTGATGACGGTTCTCATCTCAACTCTCAGCTTTGCGTCAAGGTTGGAGAGCGGCTCGTCGAACAGCAGAACGTCAGGCTCGATGCAGAGTGGCGGGCAAGCGCTACACGCTGCTGCTGACCGCCGGAAAGACGC
>JAFXFT010000153.1 GCA_017513385.1 Oscillospiraceae bacterium
GGCGTAGCCGCCGGTGCCGATATTGGGGCAAGGCAGCCCCATAAAGCTGAGGGTAGCGCCGTCAGTACCGCCGCGTACGGGCATGGTTACGGGCTCGCGTCCAAGGTCACGCATTACCTTGCCTGCAGTTTCGATAAGGTGCATATCCTTCTCTATTATCTCGCGCATATTGCGATACTGGTCGCCCATCTTCAGTTCCACAGTACCCTCGCCGTACTGCTCATTGAGAATATTTGCGATCTGCTGCATGGTCTTTTTGCGGGCTTCGAGGCGGGTTCTGTCATGGTCACGGATAATGAAGTGAGCCTCAGCCTTCTCAACATCGCCCTTTATCTCGGTAAGATGGAAGAAGCCCTCGTACTCCTCCGTCTCGCGGGGAGTCTCAAACTCGGGCAGCATAGAGCTGATTTTTGAAGCCAGCAGAGCCGCGTTTACCATGGTGTTCTTGGAGGAACCGGGATGAACGTTGAAGCCGTTTATATAGAAGGCAGCAGAAGCAGCGTTGAAGTTTTCAAACTCAACACCGGTTTCGGGGCCGCCGTCGGAGGTGTATGCGTAGTCAGCGCCGAAGCCCGCAACGTCAAACTTGGTAGCGCCGTTGCCGACCTCTTCGTCGGGAGTAAATCCGATGCATATCTTGCCATGAGGCTTTCCTTCGGCAATGATGCGTTCGGCAGCGGTCATAATGGCCGCGATACCTGCTTTATCGTCTGCGCCAAGCAGAGTTGTGCCGTCGGTAGTAACAAGGGTCCTGCCCTTAAGTGTAGGCAGATGTGGGAAATTCTTCACGCTGAGAACCTTGCCGCTCTCGCCGAGGACAACGTCGCCGCCATCATAGTTTTCGATAACCTGAGGCTTTATATTCTCGCCGCTGAAATCAGGTGCGGTATCCATATGGGCAATGAAGCCGATGGCAGGAGCCTTCTCGCAGCCGGGTGTTGCGGGAATTGTGCCGTATACATAGCAGTATTCAGACACGCGAACGTCACTTATGCCGATAGCCTTCATTTCATCTGCCAGCATATTTGCAAGGTCAAACTGGCGCTCAGTGGAAGGAATGGTAAAGTATTTTCCGCCTTCGGACGCGGTATGAACCTTAACGTATTTCAAAAATCTTTCAAGTACGGTCATTTGTCTCTCTCCTGTTCAAAACTCAAAATTATCTTCGGGATCCTCTGCGTTTCTTATACGCTCCGCCTGCTGCTCAAGGAACTTCTTCGCCTGCTCCCCTACCGGCATCTCTGCAATTCCGCCGGAGCGGAAATCGAGGATATAAATGCAGCTCTCGCAGTCAAGGAACACAAGGTCAAATTCCACTCCGTTCCCCTGCTGACTGTTTGCCATTTCAGCCATGAGCCGCCGCACATCGTCGGTCTTTTCGGGAGTTGCGTGAGCGTACAAATAAAGGGCATTGGTTTTGCAGACTGCAAAATTTTTATTCAGCTTTTCATGCTTGCGGCAGAAGCGGTAATGGGCTTTTTCCTGCCAGCTGCGGGTATCGCGGGGATCGGGCAGCAGAGCCCACAGGCGGTCGTTATAGAAATAGAGCCGACCTGCATAGCGTTCCTTGGCATCGGCGGGTATCTCTTCGCTGAGTCTGCCCAGCCATACTTCAAGGAAGCTGGAATCCTGCCCGTCATAGGGCAGCAGCGCCTGACTGACCTCAATTCCAACACTTTGGTCGGGGTTCAGCCAATCGGGGCTCTCATTTTTCACATAACCGGGACGATAGCCCCGCCAAAGATATTTGAGCGCAACAATTGCATATATCTCGTTATACAGCTTTTCGTAGGCCATTTCGTCCCTCCTTCCGCGTATTAAATCAATTATATCACATATGCTGCAAATATGCCACAGTACATTTTTATTTTCCCCTCATTGCCGGATGTTTTAAAATATGATATAGTAAATAGGAAAATA
This sequence comes from Oscillospiraceae bacterium, assembly GCA_017513385.1. Classification (GTDB taxonomy): domain Bacteria; phylum Bacillota; class Clostridia; order Oscillospirales; family Oscillospiraceae; genus RGIG6375. The sequence continues at coordinate 1,921 of JAFXFT010000153.1, forward strand.
TTATCTTAAAAAGGGGGCCGGTTGAGTGAAAGTTAAAAAAGCCGTAATAGCCGCGGAAGCAATTCTCCTCGTAATAATTCTGTCTTTTTTGATCGGAACAGGCCTCAGAGTAAGAAGCGATGTTATTATGACAGACTTCTCGATTTCAGAAGATGGCACCAAATTAACCTTCCAAACAGCTCTGCCAACTTCGATGGGATACATCAGAGGTTTCAAGAATGACGGAGGCATTGAAAAGCCCCACTACCTCACCTTTTACTCTACATTTGGTGGTTTGAATAATTCCTTCGGGGCAAAAAACGAATTTGAATTAGCTTTAAATGAAAGTGACACCGAAATATACTTCAACCGCACAGACGGTGGCTATGAACTTGTTTTGCAGAAAGACGTTGATACAGGAAACTGGATAAGACCCTCCAAATAACACTAATTTGCTAACTTATTAAACGGACTTCACCTCAAAAGATAGAAGTCCGTTTTATCTTTTTGATGAAGAAATTAGGTATCAGTTTAACCTTATCGCAATCAGAAAAGTAAGGTTTTATTTATATAATTTGTTGTTTCTGATTTCGGATATGATATAATACCTTTATACACTAATAAGGAGGACGCGCCATGATATACAACGGACATTTCGAGCCACATTTTCTCTACAAAAGCATGTACCGTTCCGCCGCGGAGATCGATCAGGAAAAATACCGTCAGAATTCCGACCGTCTTGTCAACAATCCCGGTGACATAGAGGCAATAGCGGAAATGGTGCGCCTGCTGCATCACTACATATTCGACCGCGCAGGCATTCACATAAAAAAGACCGAAGACGAGCCCCGCCTGCCTCTGTGGTTCTCCGAAAAGCCCGCTGCTGCTGAGGAAATGTTCCGCATCATAGAGCAGCTGCCCGAGGAATTCTGCGTCAAGCCCTATTTCCACCATGTCTATCTCGCCCTGCAGGCACAGAACTATTTTGTAAGCGGTGACTGGAGCGGCACACTCGGCTGCTATGCGCGTTTTCTCGCTTATACCGCTGACCTTGAAAAATTTGCCGCGGGTGCTCGCATCAGCTATTTTGACGCGCTGGAACTGCGCTGCAAGATAATAAGCAACTGCTGTCTTATCCAAAAGCTCAACGATGCTCCCGAGCAGGCAGAGCTCCTGCGCAACCAGTTTCACGAAAACTTCGACGCGCTCTATAAAGAATACGAGCAGCGCGGCACTTCCTCCAGTTGGGAAGCAGTCTATAATGAACGTTGGTTGACCATCAATTCAAATGATTGCTTCTATTATCACACCATGCCCGGCGGCAGACCCTATTTCCGCGAGCTGACAGCCGAAGAAGAGGCCGACCCCAACACTACCTGCTGGTGGATATACGGCTCCTCCTCCGATTTCTTCCACCCTGCTTACATTGAGATCCTTCCAACGGAAGAAATTATGCTCATGGCGCATCAGCCTCCCGACGAAATGCATATGCCCCGCGAGCATTTCAGAATGGTTAAGATATGCCCGCCTTATGTATTCCCCATTGAAGAGGAACTCCCCGACCCTGCCGATATAAAA
>JAFXFT010000154.1 GCA_017513385.1 Oscillospiraceae bacterium
ATCTCGCCGCGGAGAGAATAATTACACCAATCTTGAGCGCCATGCAGATGCGGCTCTTGTCGTAAACACTACGCCGGTGGGAATGTATCCCGAGGTGGATGCTGCGGCGGTCGACCTGACCGTGTTTCCCAAATGCGATGCGGTTCTTGACCTTATCTATAACCCCGCCCGAACCAATTTGCTGCAGCAGGCTGAAAGCCTCGGCATGGCGGCGGTAAATGGCTTGGTCATGCTGGTGGAACAGGCACGCTGTGCATCGGAGCTTTTTACGGGTAGTGTAATAGACCAAAGTGAAACCGTCCGCATTACTGCGATAATTGCTGCGGAGACCATGAATATAGCCCTTATCGGCATGGCGGGAAGCGGCAAGAGCACCGTAGGTATACAGCTTGCCCGAACACTTGACCGAAAATTCGTGGATATGGACGAAGAGATAGTGAAGAAAGCAGGGAAGTCTATTCCAGATATATTTGCCGAGGACGGCGAGGAAGAGTTCCGCAGCCTTGAAACCGAGGTACTCAGCGAGCTTTCGGGACAGAGCGGACTGGTTATTGCAACCGGAGGCGGCGTGGTAACAAGACCCCGCAACCTGCCGCTGCTGCGGCGAAACAGCCGAATTGTGCGTCTGATTCGACCTGTTGAGGAGCTTCCAAGCGATGGCAGACCACTTTCTCAAAAATATACACCCTCGCAGCTTGCAATGGAACGTGAGCCGTTGTATAATTCCTGGAAAGAAATTGCGGTCAATGTAACTAACCCCGCCGATACGGCGGAATGTATAATGAAGGAGGTGGGGCTGTGAAGTTCCTTGTCATAAACGGCCCGAATCTTAATATGCTGGGGATTCGTGAACCGGATATTTACGGTAAGCAGGATTTCAAGGCTCTGGTGGCGTACATTGAAAACTGCTGCGCCGAGGCCGGAGTGGAGTGCAAAACCTTCCAGTCCAACCACGAAGGCTCCATTGTCGACGAGATACAGGCGGCCTACGGTGTAATGGACGCAATCGTGATCAATCCCGCAGCCTATACCCACACCAGTGTGGCGATCCTTGACGCGCTGAAGGCGGTTGCCATACCCGCCGTTGAGGTTCACCTCTCGGATATTTACACACGCGAAGAATTCAGACATGTGTCCTATCCCTCTCAGGCATGCTTAAAATCCATATACGGCAAAGGCTTCGAGGGATACAGAGAAGCAATTGAATACTTGAAAAACTATTTAGAGGAGTGTAGAAAATGAAAGAAAATTACTATCAGCCGGAAATAGAATGCGCTTCGGTGGAAACCCTTAAAGCGCTGCAGGACGAACGTCTCGTAAAGCAGGTAAAGCACGTTTACGAGAACGTACCCTACTATCGTGACCTGATGGACAAGAAGGGTGTAAAGCCCGAGGACATCAAGTCCACCGCAGACCTGCACAAGCTGCCCTTCATCACCAAGGCAGACCTGCGCGATGCATACCCCTACGGCCTGCTGGCAAAGCCCCTTGACGAGTGCGTCCGTATTCAGTCCACCAGCGGCACCACCGGCCGCCGCGTTGTAGCTTTCTATACTCAGCATGACGTTGACCTTTGGGAAGACTGCTGCGCAAGAGCAATTATGGCAGTCGGCGGCACCAAGGAAGATGTCTGCCAGGTCAGCTACGGATATGGCCTGTTCACCGGTGGCCCCGGTCTCAACGGCGGCTCGCATAAGGTTGGCTGCCTGACCCTGCCCATGTCCTCCGGCAACACCGAACGTCAGCTCCAGTTCATGACCGACCTTGGCGCTACCATTCTTTGCTGTACCCCCTCCTACGCTGCATATCTTGGCGAGAGCCTCCACGAAAAGGGCTACACCCCCGAGACCATTCCCCTCAAGGCCGGTATCTTCGGTGCCGAGCCCTGGACCGAGGAAATGCGCCGCGACATCGAGAAGTCTCTCGGCATCAAGGCATACGACATCTACGGTCTTACCGAAATCAGTGGCCCCGGCGTATCCTTTGAGTGCAGCGAGCAGTCCGGTATGCATATCAACGAGGACCACTTCATCGCTGAGATCATCAACCCCGAGACCGGTGAAGTTCTCCCTGAGGGCGAAGTAGGTGAACTGGTATTCACCAGCCTTACCAAGGAAGCATTCCCCCTCCTCCGTTACCGCACCCGCGACCTCTGCGTTCTCAAGCGCGAGAAGTGCTCCTGCGGCAGAACCTTAATTAAGATGAGCAAGCCTCTTGGCCGCAGCGACGATATGATGATCATCCGCGGCGTAAATGTATTCCCCTCTCAGATCGAGGCCGTTCTGCTCAACGAGGGTTATACTCCCAACTATCGCATCGAGGTCGATCGTGTGAACAACACCGATACCTTCGACGTATATGTAGAGCTCAGCCCCGAAATGTTCTCCGATACCGTTCGTGAGATCACCGACCGCGAGAACAAGCTGGCAGCCGCAATGCGCACCATGCTGGGTATAGGCCCCAAGATGCACCTTGTCGCACCCAAGACCATCGCAAGAAGCGAAGGCAAGGCTGTTCGCGTAGTGGACAAGCGCAAGCTTCACTGATATCGACAATTATTCTGCTGTAGATGTAGATTGCCTATTTTGAAAGGAGTTTAACTATGAGCGTAAAGCAGATTTCCGTATTTATTGAAAATCAGCCCGGCAAGCTGGCCGAGGCAACCAGATATATTGCCGGTCATGGCATCAACCTTCGCGCAATGTCCATCGCCGATACCAAGGATTTCGGTATTCTCCGCGTGATTTGCGACGATCCCGAGCAGTCCGCTGAAGTTCTCCGCGAGGGCGGCTATATCACCAATGTCACCGAGGTTCTCGCCGTTGGCATCAACGATGCTCCCGGCAGCCTTGCAACCATTCTCGAGATCATTGCCAAGGCAGGCGTATCCGTTGAGTATACCTATGCATTCCTCGGTACCCGCATGGAAGGCGCATTCATGATTTTCCGCGTGGACGATAATGCTAAGGCAGCCGCAGCTCTTGAGGCAGCAGGCATCAAGACCGTAGAGCAGAGCGATATGTTCTGATAACCCTTGCGCATATATTATTGCCCCGCCGTCATTCCGACGGCGGGGCATTTGCGTTCTGCGAGAATTGAGAATATTTGCGATTTAAATTGGTGCGGCGAAGCGTGGGTGTTTGTGCGGTGGTGGCGGCTGAGGCACGCCTCAGCCCTACGAATAAGGAATGGAGTGAAATCAAGTTCGTAGGGAACAGGCCTGCCTGTTCCGCTTGTTGGTCTTTGCCTGCGGTGACGATATATGACGGAACGGTCAAGACCGTTCCCTACGTTCAAACGATAAGATTTATTGTTATTTTGTAGGGCAGGGGCGTGCCCCTGCCGCTTGTAACGATACTGCCGCAGAAAATATAATGCGTAAAATATAAAACCACACCAATAATTCTCAATTTTCCATTCTCAATTCTCAATTACCCAAAATGCAATGGACAAAAATCCGATATCTTGTTATACTTACAGTGTTGTAACTACAAAAAAATAGGAACAGGGGAATATATAATATGTCTAAGAAACCGATTTCCCTCATCGAGGGTAAAATCAGTACCACGCTTCTGCGGTTTGCACTGCCTTTCCTGGCGGCTAATATACTGCAGGTTCTTTATGGTGCAATCGACCTGCTCATAATCGGTCGCTACTGCGACTCGGCTGCCATTGCCGCCGTATCCATAGGCTCTCAGGTCATGATGACCCTGCTGGGCCTGATTATAGGCATCTCCACCGGCTCTACTGTCCTCATCGGACAGAAAATAGGTGAGGGCGACAAGGAAAAAGCTGCCCGCTCTTTCGGCTCTGCCATTGCGCTGTTCATTATCCTTGCAATTATCATCACACCTGCTATGCTGGCAGCAACAAAGCCTATACTTAACCTTATGAACACTCCTGTTGAGGCAATGGAGTACGCAAAACAGTACCTAATCATTTGTTCCTGCGGTATTCCATTTATCCTCGGATATAATGCCGTGAGCGGTTTCTTCCGCGGCATCGGCGACTCAAAGACACCCATGGTATTCGTATTTGTATCCAGCTGTGCAAATCTTGTGGGTGACATTATTCTCGTTGGATTTTTGCGCATGGGGGCTGCCGGTGCAGCCTTGGCAACAGTATTCTCTCAGTTTGTCAGCCTTCTCATGTCTGTAATCTACGTGGTGAAAAAGGGGCTGCCTTTTGAGTTTCATGCTTCTTACATAAAGCCCGTAAGAAAAGCTGTGTTCTTTATTCTGAAGGTTGGTATTCCTCTTGCCGCTCAGGAAATGCTTGTAAATGTATCCTTCCTGATTATTACCACCATGGTAAACGGCATAGGAGTTGTTGCATCTGCAGCGGTGGGTATAGTTGAGAAGATTCTTGGCTTCGTAATGATGCCACCCATGGCCTTCTCTTCTGCTGTTACCACTATGGCTGCGCAGAATATTGGTGCAAAGCAGCCAAAGCGAGCACTCAGCAGCCTGAAATTCGGAATACTCTATTCACTGATTTTTGGTGTTGCGATAACGGTCGGCTCCTTCATCTCCGCTGAAACCATTACCGGTATATTCACAAAGGAGCAGGATGTAGTTAAGATGGCTGCTACATATCTGCGCCCTTATTCCACCGACTGCATACTTATCTGCATAATCTTCCTTATGAACGGTTATTTCAACGGCTGTGGCAAGTCCTTTATAACTTTGGTGCACAGCATGGTTGCCACCTTTGGGTTCCGCGTGCCCCTGTGTTATTTCTCTCTTGAGCGCTGTATAGCAGCCGGCAGCCTTACCCCAATGGGCTGGTGCATGCCTCTTGCGTCTATTTCCTCCCTTATCATTACCGGCGTTTACTTCGTATGGCTCAATAAGAAAGGTCTTGCAGCCCAACAGGAACGCCTTGAAGCACAGTAAGTGATGTCATAACTTGTGTGAAAAATGAAAGGATGTAAAATGAAAACTCCCTTTTAAGTTATTTGTTGCTAAGGTATCAATCCAACCCCTCTTCGTCGAAATGATGGAAAACGGACCCCACTCTTTTCAGGCGGAGTCCGTTTAGGAGATTTACAAATTGGGATTTATCAATCAGTCAACTTCATGCTCTGCAAGTATATTATTGAGCTCACGCACAAAATCATGGTAACCTTTTGGAAAATTTTCAGAGCCATCGGCGTGTATTTCCTGTCCGTCATTAACGGTAGCCCTGAAGTCAAACAGGATCCCGTCCTTCACATTTTTCGGGTGCTTGCCGTGAAATCCGTCCCAGCAGATTACACCGCAGGTATTCATAAGTTCAATCAAATCTGTAATGTCACAAACAGCACTTGTCTCAAGCTCAAGCGTATCTACTCCATTTGAATATACTTTTCTGAAACGCCTGAGTTCTGTTTTTCCGTCTTCGTTTATGATTTCATACACACGACAGAATCTCATTCCTTGCAAAGTAAGTGTCATTGTTTCAATTGAGGCAATCGTTTTTCTGCGATCATCTGCACAACCGCATAGTCCGATTAATGTAGAATACACCATAGTCGTTATTAATGTTATGAACCTCTTCATTGAAGCACTCCTTTCATTAAAGCTTATCTATCTCCGCAAATTCTTATTTGCCTTTTGGTTCATTCTATCATATTCTTCTGCTTTCATCAACGCCTGGTGAAACTGACGAAGATTAATTCAGCAACACTTATCTTGAAAAGGGACAATGAAAAAAGAACTTGCAAAACTTCGCTTGTGGGCAGGACTTGACAATGCGGACTATTTCGACGACATGAAATGGAGCGAAATGAAGAAAAATGGCGAAGAACTTCCCGAAGATGTTTTCGAAGACAGTAATGGCAAGTACTTTCGTCTTGAACCTTCCAACATGAGCCGCGAGGACGAACTGCTGTTTGTCCAACTGCGACAAATGAAGTACCTCAAGACTATACGCAACTGCGTGATATTTTTCGTGATCCTTGCAGTAATAGGTATATTATTGCTCATGCCGCAACTTTGACAAAATAAAAAGCGTCGGTATCTTGAAAAAGATACCGGCGCTTTAATCGTTTTAATCCTGATGTTCGTGTTCAGCCACTTTCCACTCAAGGACACCGTAGCCGAGAATATCGTCGCTGCTGATGGGGTAGCGATTTATTTTTACCTTGCCGCCGCTGTTGCCCTCAATGGTATAGATAACCTTGACGTTGTCCTCCTCACGTACATGGAGCACAGTGCCAACATGGTCGGGGTCGGCGTCATTATCCCAATCGAAGAAAACCATATCACCCGGGTCGGGTATATGGCTGGTGCCCGCGGTTTTTTCTATCCAATGGCTTCCGTCAGCATGGATATTCCTGAAATAGTCCACGCCGTTATCAACATCGGCAAAATAGGGAACTGCATTCAAATGCGCATCGCCGTCATTTATCTCTTCTGCCGCCCAGGATACGAAGCAGGCGCACCATGGTGTGTCTTTGTTCCAGTCAGTGTCTTCGTAGCTTGCGTTCTGCTGATATATATACCACTCGGAGAAATATTCCCAAGGCTCCTCATCGGTTTTTGTGTGACCTTTGATTTCTCCTCTGCTGCCGTATTGATTGCACATGGCAGTCAGGAAGGCAATACGTCCGGCATATGTAGTTTCTGCGTTGAAATTTTCATCGTGTTCGGTTGCATCAAGAAGAGAGTCCTGAGTAACCTTGTCCGGGGTTATCTCGCCGTTACGGCAATATACCGTGGTGGAGAATTCGCTTTCCTGTGTTTCAAATGTAAGGGTGAAAAGCTTTTTGTCATCGCTGAGAGTAGCACCGGCGCTTTTCAGATTATACAACAGAATGTTGTTGCCAAGGCGCAGCGTGCCGTCCGTGGCAAGATACTGGAGCAGATACTGACCGTCCTTGCCATAGAGAACCCAACTGCTTCCTTCTTCAGAATCACCTATGTACTGCACCCTTTTTATATTGCCGCTGACGGCCATTTTCTCGGCCATTGTCAGGACAATTCGGGCGGTTTGCTGCTGTGATGCTACATTGCCGGAGTAATTCTCCATACGCGTACCCAACAACATAAAGCTAAGTGCGGCAGCCATTACTATTGCAGCCGCCGCAATGGCAACTATGAGTTCAACCAAGGTGAAGCCAGGATTTGACTTTTTCATTCGCTGCCACCTCCCGTGCTTTCCAGCGTGTAGGAAAGATATTTGGAGGTCACATCGGTGATTTCATAGTCGTATTTGGTATCTTCTTTTTCTTCACCGTCTACCATGACAGTAACTGTGTGCTCGTTAGCAGCGATGTTTGCGCGGAATGCCACCACGGCAATAATCCTGGTGCTGCCGCAAGAGGTTTCAAGCGTGACCTGATACTCAATGCCACCGTCGACCCAACCGGCGGTTTTATCGCAGGTAATGCTGCCGCTGCTGTTTACAAGATTGCTAAAATCCAGTTTTGCGTGACCTTTGGCCTCGGCGGCAGAGAGGTAGAGATGTCCGTTGCTGTTAACCTTTTCGCCTGCCACGCAAACCTCAGCCATGTACTGCTCTATATCGCCCTCAGCCTTGTAGCGGTCCTGCATTTGATGGATCGATGCGTTCTGTATTTTGAGGTTATTGAGTGCGGAGGTACAGCTGCCTACAGCAACTATACAAAGAAAGAGTACAACGAACACTACATAGATTATCACATATCCGTCTTTTTTCTTCATGCGCCGCCCCCTTCCGGAGCGCGGACATCATTGCTGCGCACACGCATTTCCACGAAAATGTCATCGAAATATTCGCTTCTGACAGTCAGTTTCCAATAGCCTTTGGGGTCAAGGGTGATTCCGTCATCAATAGTGATATCAGGCAAATCGAGGGCTCTGGCGGCATCGATAGACTCTATGCCTTCCGCCATGATGGTTTCCACGGCAGAGCTTACTGCCAGTTTTGCCTGCATGATATCATCGCTTTTTGCGTTGATATGCAGCGACATCATAATGCCGGAACTAATGGGCACCGTGAGAAGTCCCAGTATAGCGATGGAGATAAGGACCTCCAACAACGCTGCGCCGCAGCGTTCTTTAAACTTCTTCATGGTGCCCTCCTTTCTTAGTCTTAGGGTTCGTCAAAAATGTTTTCCTTGCCGGTCTCGGGAGTAGTAACATCGGGCTTCTGATACTCAAGAAGCTCGGAATTCATCAGGTATCGCATGATAGTGATAGTGCCGCTTGCCACGTCCTCCTCGGCATCATAATTCAGCCTTGCGTCGTATACGGAGGTGATCTTGTCATCGGTGGCAAGGTAGGTGATCATTTCCTGGAACTCATCATAGCTGCACTCGTAGTTTACTGTCAGCGTAAGGGTCTGAAGTGCAGAACCGTCGCTCAAGTACACGCTGTCCTGAGGTGTGCTGAATGAGAATTGAATTTCCGTGCCAAAGGTTTCCTCCAAATAGAGGATATACATGATCTGATCTTCTTCTTTCATCTCTACGGGGAACTTGCTGTAAAGCTCGGCACGTTTTTCGGTTATTTCGGTGATAGAATCAGGAATCTGCTCCTGCACCTTAGTATAGCGTCGATTTTCGGCAGCCTTTATCTGCAAAGCGCTTACGCTGCTGTTCAATTGCTCGCGCTGTGCCTCATATTCTGCCTGTGCGGGGCGGTAGGAATTCATGTAAACAAGTACTGCAACGATTATAAGCAGGAGGCCAAGGAATATTTTCCAATACTTTTTCATTATTCCACCTCCAGCATAGCGGGCATTTCAGAACTGATAAAGCCCTTGCGTTCCAATTCTGCGTTGATAAGGCTCTCGCTGTAGGAAAGCTCTACGGAGAAGTGAATGCGGTCATCCTGCGCTTCGGGCTCACCGGAACCGCCGCCGAACCCGTCACCGCCGAAAACGTCCTCCCATGTAATGCCGGGGGGCAATTCACCGCCGTTGGCTATGTCCTCCCAATCGATGTTTCCACCAGGGCCGCCTCCGGGGCCGCCACCGGAACCGCTGCCGGAACCGCCGCCGGACGAGCTGTCATCATCAACAATGCCCAGCTCAATGGCGAGATAATATGCGTAGGTATCGCCAAGACCGCCGTCGATCATAAGCTTTTCGGTTGCGGTAACGCTTTTCTCCGTTTTTGTGAGAATTGCGATCAAATCATCGGTTGCGGCAAGAACCTTGGACGCATCCTGAGAAAGAAGGGCAACCGACAGCTTGCTATTAGACCAAAGGTCATCGGATATAATTTCATAAAGCGTGGTAGTACCCGGCTTGCGGGAAATATCTGCTTTCAAAAGATTATAGAACTTATACAGCGTCATGGGATCGCCGGAGAGCATATTGTCTATGGCATCCTTACGCTGCTGAAGCGTAGCTCTGGCTATAAGTTCCTCAACCGGAGGAAGCACAACAGAAGGCTTGCTTGTACTGCCGGAGCCACTGCCGGAACCACTGCCACTGCCGGAACCGCCGCCGGCGGTTCCGCCGTTATCCTTGTACAGTTTAAAGACCTTAGCCTTCAAATCATCGGAAAGATCAAGGGAATTCAATATTGCCAGAGCTTCCGCATCGGTTATGTCATCGCTGCTAAGCCGATTCATCTGCTCATCGCTGAGCGCGTTGTATATGGTCATTGCTTCTTTCATGGACAGCTGACCGCTGTCGATAGCTTCCATGACGGCATCTTCCATCTTACCGCCCTCGTCGGGAGGCGACTCAACGTCGTCGCGGCCGACCTTGCCGGTAGTACCGGACAGGTTGGAGATGGATTCCAGTGTTGCGTATTTCATCTCGCGCAGAGCCATGATAAGGTAAGCGGCCTCCTCCTTGTCGGGGCAGGAGAACTGCAGGGACATTCCCTCGGCCTGAATGCCTATGGACTCTACGAATGTTTCGGTGGGCAGAAGCTCCTCAATTTCCTGCAAAATCAGTACCATGTTGTCGTTGTATGTACGCAGGGAAGCAAAAACGCTGGTCCAGTCGCTGTTGAAATTCTGATAAATTACAGAATACTCGCTATATTCTTCAGCGGCCTTCTGGCCCTGTGCAACCTGAATGCGGAGCATCATTTCGGTATCACGCAGACCGGTGAGCTCGGTATCCCATGTAGTTTTGGAGACCATAAGCAGCAGTATGGAGCCGACAGCCATCGCGCCGCCGACAAGCACTACGCCGTAATGCCAAGCGGAGCCGAGACCCTTCTTCTTTTCCTTTTTGCCTGTGAGGTCGGGGCTGCCGAAATCGAGCTCGGACTGCGCCGCGCCGATGCAGTTGCACCAGCCGGGGCTCTGAGCGGACTCCTGAATATGCGTGGGAATGAGCAGCGCTCTTTCCACGCGGTCATCGAAAAACGGCTCTTCGGAAAGGCTGCCGCAAATGACGAGTTCCATAGGACCGTCGCCGGCTTCGTCAAGGCTGCGGTAGTAATCAATAACCATCATAGCCTCGCCGAGGGCGCTGTCAATATCGTAGCCGCAAAGGAAGCTGCGCTGCATTTGCACGCGACCGTCGCGCACGAAGGTCATTACCATCATTTCGGGCTCGGCAAGAAGGTGCACCTTAGTGGGAAGAACCTCCACAGGCTCTTCCTCAACATCGGGTTCGTCGCCCTCGGGCAGCTTTTTGCGGCGCTTCTTCTGTTTCTTTTCTTTTACAGGCTTGGGCTCATTGAATGTCGCGCCGGAAACGCGGACATGGCTGTGCCCGCAGTAGTCAATGGCCAGCACGTTGAGATGGCAGGCGGCGGCCAGTTCATAGTACTGAGCGAGCATGGCTTTGGGAATCGCCCAAAGCTGCATGATAATGTTCTCGCTGTTGTTTTCGTCCTTGATGCGACCCAGTTCCTGACGGGTTATCTGATAATCGGAAACCGTGACCGGGAAGTACATATCCATGTTGGCGTCCATAACCTTGTCCAGCTTCTGACCGCTGGCAGCGGGAACGGTGACCTTCTCGGAGATTGCCAGTGTAGTGCAAAGGGCAAAGACAACGCGGTGGGTGCCCTTGAAATCAGGTGCGGTAAGAGCGACCTTGAGCGCCTCGGTCAGAGCTGCCATATCCATAATTGTGCCGTCCTCTACAGCACCTGCGGGCATGTCGAGCTTGGTGCAGCAAAGGATCTGCGCCTTGGCGCCAAGCTGCATCTTCGCAACACGTATATGATCCCGGGTGAGCTGGATAACCAGCGCCTTGCCGGAAAGTTTAGTGCTCATATCTTATCCTCCAGTCTACCGCAAGCGGTACAATTAGAAGTGAAATATCTGTTTATTAGAACAGCGCAAAAAACTAAAGACTATGTCATTCAGAGGGCACAGCCCGAAGAATCCCCCAAACAGAACTACTGCAGTCAATACTGCATACCTTTCAACAAGGGGATTCCTCGCGAAGCTCGGAATGACGGTTAGTTTGCGCCGCAGCAGCAAACATCAAAATCCGAACAGGCCAAGATACCACGCAATGGCCATATCTCCGAACAGGGCGGCAAGCCAAGAGCCTGCGGCGAGGTAGGGACCGAACGCGAGGCGGCGGCCTGCGCCGCGCTTCATGCGTATCATGTGAATAACGGCGCCGATAATGCAGCCCACGAACATACCGAGGACGATATTGCGCCAGCCGAGGAGCAGACCCGCCGCGCCCATCAGCTTCACATCGCCCATGCCGATGCCCGCGCCGCCGGTAACGAACCAGATCAGCAGGAAGAACAGGCTAACACAGACCATGCCGATAAGGTAAAGCTTCCAGTTAGAAAGGTCGGTGACAATGCGGATAATACCAAGGACGAGGAGCGCGAGATTGAGTCCGTTTGGTATCTCGAAGGTG
>JAFXFT010000155.1 GCA_017513385.1 Oscillospiraceae bacterium
CGTAGCTTTTTTGCAGGGACTGTTTATAGCTCTGTGGACTTGCCTGCTTATAGTTCCCGGAATTATCGCCGCATACCGTTACCGTCAGGCGTTCTATATTCTGCTTGATGACCCCACTAAGGGACCGCTGCAGTGTATACGTGAAAGTAAGTCGCTTATGCAAGGACATAAGTGGGAGTTGTTTGTACTGGATCTCAGCTTTATCGGATGGTATCTTCTTATGGGTATAAGCGCCGGAATACTTAGCATATGGATAATGCCTTACCTTTATACCACTTATGCTATGTATTACAATATGCTTGTTTATCCAGACGGTGTTTTCCCTAAGCTTGCGACCGACGAAGAAAGTGAACAAATGTAATGTCAAACCCGGATTGCTTATGCAGTCCGGGTTTTTGCGTGTAACAGTATATTAGTAGGAATAGTACATACTGATATGGGACAAAATGATCCATATACATTGAAGATTGGAGATATAATATGGATCAGGAAAACTATAGCGAAAAACTGAGCAGGGAAGAACTGCTGCAGAGCGATATAATACGCTTGGGTTCGGCAGTTACGCATTCCGAGAAGGGGAGTATTCACTGCCTTACTATAATTGGACAAATTGAGGGACATATTCTGCTTCCGCCCAATAATAAGACTACAAAGTACGAGCACGTTATGCCGATGATGGCTTCTATAGAAGAAAGCGATGACATTGATGCACTTCTTATTCTACTGAACACGGTTGGCGGAGATATTGAAGCTGGGCTGGGAATAGCGGAGTTAATCTCCGGCATGAAGAAACCAACTGCATCGCTGGTTCTTGGCGGGGGGCATTCCATAGGCGTGCCGCTGGCTGTATCTGCGAAGAAATCCTTTATTGCGCCTTCGGCTGCTATGACTATTCATCCGGTGCGGCTCAATGGGGTGATAATTGGTGTGCCTCAGACCTTTACCTATTTTGAAAAGATACAGGAGCGCATAGTGTCCTTTGTAACGGAAAACTCCGGTGTTGATCGGGAGAAGTTTGTTCGTATGATGATGAAAACAGGAGAACTGACAACCGATGTAGGGAGTGTTATATATGGCGAAGAAGCTGTGCAGTGCGGTCTTATAGATGCACTGGGTGGGCTTTCCGACGCGCTGGATTATTTGCATACTGAAATCGAAAAAAGACGCGACAAAAAATAATTGCGAATATTTGTACGATGTGATATATTATACTAATAGACATGACGCAATTTACGTTCCCTAAGTGAGGTGTATATAAATGCCAGAAAATAAAGGCTCTACTAAAAGCACAGGCCGCAAAAAGGATACAAAGCAGACATCCAAGTCTACTGCTAAGTCTGCCCCTAAGAAGGAAACTTCTGCGGCTAAGAACTCCGGCAATACTGCTGCAGCAAAGCAGCCTCGCCGCCGTGAGATAGGTGCCGTTGTATGTTTGTTCCTTGCCGTATTCTCTTTCCTTGGTTATTTCAGTTCAGACGGATGGTTTATCCATTTCTTCCGCAGCTTCCTTGCAGGTCTTGTCGGCAGAGGATTTTATCTTTTCCCGCCGGCACTGCTGCTGTGCGCGTACATACTGTTTTTCCATAGAGGACGTCCGGTAAGACTCCGCCTTGCAGGTGCACTGCTGATTCCTTTGGCTATCAGTGCAATGCTCCATCTGCTGGGCTGCAAGACGGATTATGAATGGTCTGTAAAGCTGCTTGCAGATCTGTATGCGGACGGAAGTGCTGCTGCGGTATCCTGCTGCGGCGGTCTCTTCGGTGGTCTGCTGGCGATGGCTTTTGGTTCTATGTTCGGAAAAGTCGGAGCAAGTATTGTATTCGTAATTTTTGTTCTGTTCCTGCTGCTAATCGCATTTAACGTAACCGTGAGCGGTATTGTGGATTGGTTCCGCTATCGTGAAAAGGTGGAATATGAGTATATTCCCAAGCCCGAAAAGACTAAAAAAGAACAGCCTGAGCCACAGCCGGAAATACCGATTTCTGAACTGGGTCACACTACGGAAATTGTATCTAAGACCGCACGTAAAAAGCGTGTTATAGATATTCCTGTAGACGACCCTGTTGAACAGCCCGGGCCTGTAGTTGAGGAGCCTGCACGGGAAAAAACGTCTTTCTTCGACAGCAAGCCTTCCGTACCCACTCCCGATAAAATAATCAGCGGGGCTGCCTCTGCGGCCGCCGCGGCAAAACCCGAACCTGTGCCCGAAATGCCCAAGGTAGAAGAGCCTGCGCCGATAGTTGTTGAACATGTTCCGGCACAGGATATTAATGAGGCTATGAAGCCCCTCGAAGAAGAACTTGCCGCAAATAAGAAAATTGAAAAGCTTCGCAATGAGGTGGAAATGCGTGCAGCTTCCGTTGAAGTAGCTGAAGCAATTGAAGAGAGCCTCAGTGCTCCCGAGCCTGCTGCATATGTATATCCTCCCACGTCACTGCTTGCCCAGGCAAAGGCAGGTACTGCTGACGGTAAGAGTGAAGTGGAGATGAATGCGCGCCGCCTTGAGTCCACTATCCAAAGCTTCGGCATAAATGCCAGACTTGTGGATTATACCCGTGGTCCTTCCGTTACCCGATATGAGGTTGAGCTTGAGCAGGGCGTAAAGCTTTCGCGCCTTACCAATCTTGCTGACGATATTGCACTGGCCCTCGGCGCTACAGGTGTTAGAGTTGCACCTATTCCCGATAAGATCTCCATTGTTGGTATTGAAGTTCCCAATAAGATAGTCAATGTTGTTTCGCTTCGTGAGCTTATTGAGTCCTCTGAATTTACCGGAAAGAGCTCCAAACTGTCCTTTGCAGTTGGTAAGGATATTGCAGGCAATGCCGTTGTAGGTGACATATCCAAGCTGCCTCATCTGCTTATCGCAGGTACTACCGGTTCCGGTAAGTCTGTTTGCATGAACTCTCTTATCCTTAGCCTGCTCTTTAAATCCTCTCCCGAAGAAGTACGCCTTATAATGATAGACCCCAAGATGATAGAGCTTGGTGTCTATAATGAGATTCCTCATCTTCTCATTCCCGTAGTTACCGATCCCAAGAAGGCTGCCGGTGCGCTGCAATGGGCGGTAGTGGAAATGATGAAGCGTTATAAGCTGTTCTCCGAGATAGGGGCAAGAGACCTTGCATCCTATAACACAGCCATAATCAAGCAGGAGGGTGGACAGACCCTGCCGCAAATCGTTGTACTTATAGACGAGCTGGCTGACCTTATGATGATTGCTGCAAAGGATGTTGAAGAGTCTATTTGCCGAGTTGCTCAGATGGGACGCGCTTCCGGTATTCACCTTGTAATTGCTACTCAGCGTCCTTCCGCTGACGTTATTACCGGTCTTATGAAAGGTAATATTCCTTCCAGAATCGCATTCGCAGTTGACTCGGCCCTTAACTCCCGAATCATTCTTGATGCGACCGGTGCGGAAAAGCTTATTGGTAAGGGTGACATGCTTTATTCTCCCATTGGTTCCGGTAAGCCTGCACGTGTTCAGGGTGCATTCGTTACAGATGAGGAGCGCGAGGCCGTTGTTAACTTCGTCAAGGAGCGCAGTACGGCTCAGTATTCCGCCAATATCCTTGAGGAAATTGAACGTAACGCTGAAAAGGACAACAAGAAGGAAAAAGAAGAGCGTGTTGAGGTCAGCGAGGCCGAGGGTGAAGTTGATGAGCTTTTCAACTCTGCTGTTGAGGCTATCCTTGAAGCCAAGCAGGCATCTGTATCCATGCTTCAGCGCAGATTGAAGCTGGGTTACTCCCGCGCAGCGCGTCTTGTTGACCAAATGGAAGAACGCGGTATAGTTGGCCCCTTCGAGGGCTCGAAACCCCGCCAGCTGCTTATTACCAAAGAGCAGTGGGATATGATGAAGAACGGTGGAGTACAGGAAACTATACCAATGCCCGAGGATACCTTTATTCCTGCAGAATATGAGGATGAAACTCCCGAAGAAACAGAAGAATAAATTGAACCGCCGCAGTAAGAATATCTTGCTGCGGCGGTTTTGTCAAAAGTGGGATAATATCAGTTTTTCTCTTTCGGCTTAAATATCAACGCGATAATATATCCGAAGAATATAGCAGCGCAGATACCGCCGGCAGCAGAGGTGAATCCTCCGGTGAATGCTCCCAACAGTCCTTTTTCCTCTACGGCTTTTTTCACACCCTGCGCCAGCGTATTACCGAAACCTGTTAGCGGGATTGTAGCACCTGCGCCCGCCCATTCGGCGAAAGGCTTATAAATTCCGAAACCACCAAGAATTACTCCTGCTACAACGTAGGAAACGAGTATTTTAGCTGGAGTGAGCGAGGTTTTGTCAATGAGGATCTGACCTATTGCGCATAATAGGCCGCCTATAACGAAGGCTTTTACATAATCAAGAATCATGCTCCACCTCCGTTGATATTGCAACTGCATGACATATTCCGGGAATGCTCTCACCCTGTCCGGATGAGGTGGAGGACATAAGCGCACCGGTTGCGGCAAAAAGCACATTTTTGTATTGGCCGCTTTTCATACCGTTTAATATATGACCGCATAGCACACCGGCGCTGCAGCCGCAGCCGGAACCGCCTGCATGTACGTCCTGCGTGTCAGTGTCAAACATCATTAGACCGCAATCGTTATATATACCGTCAAGCTCAATATCGTCATCACGGAAAAAGTCCATTACTATTGAATGCCCTACCTTACCAAGGTCGCCGGTTACAATTAAATCATAATAATCCGGCGCTCTGCCGGTGTCTATAAAATGACATTTCAGAGTATCATAGGCAGCAGGGGAAGATGTCAAGGGTGTACCATAAAAAAGTTTTATGCGGACATAATTGCCTCATAATTGAGGTTTATAAATTCCATTGCCTGCTCATAGGCGTCCTCAAATTTAAACTTTATTGTAATATTGCCGCCCTCATGGATATATATTTTATCCACCAGTTCCACCAACAGAGGGCGGGTCAGCTTTTCAATTAAACCGTATTTCGTGAAATGGGTGAAGAATTTGTTGTCTTCAGGAAACTCACCGGTAAATTCATCCTGCGCTTTTTGGAGAATTGTAAGGTTATGCTCTAATCCTGAAATCTTTTCGTTCAACTGTTCCTTCAGTCGGAGATATTCTTCTTTGGTAATCAAATCATTTTTCCAGTCAGGGTAAAGATCCAATACCATCTGCCTGTACTTTGTCAGTTCTGCTTCGTGGGTTGCAATAGCAGAATGTATATGGTTGGATTCCTGCTTTTTAACAGGGCTGTTGTTGATATGCTTTACCAGCTTGTCCATAGCGATGGCGACATCGACCATGGTTTGTACGGTGGTCATTACAGCGGACTCCAGTTTATCTGCTCTGATCGTGTGATTGCTGCATGCTGATTTATTCATTTTCCTTGCAGTGGAGCAGCGGTAGTAGTGATATGTGCCATAAGAATGGTTGTTAGTCTTCTTGCCCATGGCGGCATGGCAGTCGGCACATCGAAGGAAGCCGGAAAATAAGTCTATGTCACGTTTCTTAGGAGAGGTTCGGGTGAATTGATTGAACAAAGACTGAGCCTTTTCAAAGGTATCTTTGTCGATAATGGCTTCATGTGTATTCTCTACCACAATCCAGTCGCTTTGGGGAATATTGCGGCACTTGCTGATTTTATAGCTGATTGTAGTCGTTTTACCCTGCACCATATTTCCGATATACATTTCGTTTCGTAAAATACGACGCACAGAGCTGTCAGGCCACATGCCATCCAGCTTCTGACCGGCCGGGTGCTGGTAATTTAATCCTTTCAGTTGTTTATAACGCGTGGGATTGGGAATACCCATTTCATTTAGATCTTTAGCAATACCGATGATGCTGCGACCGTCAATAAACTTTCTGAAAATCAGTTCCACTACAGGTGCGCTTTCGGGGTCTATAATAAGCTTATGATGGTCTGCTGGATCCTTCATATATCCATAGGTGGCAAAGGAACCTATAAATTTACCTTGCTCGCGATTAACATTCAATGTGCCGCGGACATTGACAGAAGTGGTGGCGGCAAGGCTTTCGTTGATGACGTTCTGTACGCCTACAGTGATGCAGCGAGTGGCTGCGTTCATGTTATTTGTCGCAGTATCCACACCGTTATTGAGGGCGATGAATCGAATCTGATAGCGGACAAAGACGTTATCCAGATAATGTCCGGTGTCAGTATAGTTTCGCCCGAAACGGGAGAGATCCTTGACGATAACGCAGTTTACTTTACCGCTATAGATGTCCTCCATCATACGTTTGAAGTCCGGACGGTCGAAGTTTGTACCGGACCAACCATCATCCACATAAAAATCATATATTTCAATATCAGGGTGAAGCTTCAAATACTCCTTTAGAATCTCACGCTGTGAGGTGATGGAATTACTTTCAGCCTTGTCACCGTCTTCGCGGGAAAGACGTATATAAAGAGCGGCCTTCCAGGGTATAGATACCTGGGGAGGCCGCTCTAACAGTTCTGCATACTTGGCGATTGCCATATAGCATACCTCCATTCGTGGGTTATGGCGGTATGCGGTTGTTTCTACACACACGGATCATACCATACCGCGTTTTTCTGTGCAAGCGGAAATAATAACCTTGCTATCGACTTTTCTCTGCCAGCAAAAATGAAAACAGAGAGTCCTCCAAACTTTTGCCGGATGAAAATTCTACCTTTACTGTGGTGTCATCCACTTTGAACAGATATGGGTTTTTAACCTGTTTTATAAAAGAAGTAATACGCTCAGGAACCGGAAGTGTCTTGTCGATGGTTACGGATTTGAGATCGACAAGCATGCTCCGGTCACACTGTTCAATATCCAGTTTTTTAAGACCGTCCAGCGTTTGTTGAATATTCAAATCCGCACCTCCTCGATGGTAATTATTACCTGTAAAATGGATTTTTATGCTTTATTTGCATCTGCTGTATATTCGTCCAACAGACGTCCGGGCATGGACACAAGCTGTGCGTTGGACTTACTGATATCCCACACAACGGGGCTCTGAAAGTCGAAGAACCAGTGCTGAGATCCATCGTCAGTAAGCGCAGAGAGCGACTCCGGCTGGAACAAGTAGTCCGGAAAGCTGGAGAGGGGATAGCCGCACTTTGGATTCAGCCAGGTCTCAAGGCCGCACGTCGCGCACCCCAGTTCTCCAAGAGATAATTTTCATACAATTTATCCCCGAAAACTCCGGTTTTCGGGGATTTTTCTATGCTTATTTGCGTTGGAAGGTTGTAAATTTCAGTTTGTGTGTTTGTTTTCATTTGCTATATTATCTCTCGATTTAACCCCGAAAAACACACATTTTTGAAGTTAAATCGGGGTTGATCTATGCATTTGAGGTTAAGTTTGGGGTTAAATTTATCAACCAAGACGGATAAAATCTACATTGTCGAATTTGGCATACTAAAGATTTTGCACACGCAGAACATGGACTTTACAGAAAATTATAGTATTATTTTGCTGTAAGGGGGAGCTGTTTCATGAAGCTGACTATGAATATTACAACCTGTTCGGAAGATACTTTGAGATACCGTAACAGGGCTGATCTGCAAAGCTTTTTCCGGAGCTTTGGACTTGATGGATTGGAGGTCATGGAGGCTGGTCCGGATGAGTATGACCTTATCCATGCGGACGATGTTATAGGCGTTCACC
>JAFXFT010000156.1 GCA_017513385.1 Oscillospiraceae bacterium
CCGAGGTTGCTACTATCCTTGAACGCCTCGTTGGCCTGATGGTAGAGTAAATACGCAATTAAATACCCGTAAAATAACCCAGTCCGACCCGGAAAAGCCAATTTTCCGGGTCGGACATAGTGGGTTTTAGCCATAGTGGATTTTATGGAAGGGGATATGGTACGAATGAAGAAACGAGTAATTTGCCTGCTTTTGGCTATCGTTTTCATGCTCGGTATCTGCGGCACGGCAATGGCTGCATCCGAAAATGAATTGAGTGCGTTGGTCGATGGCAGTGCAAAGTATATGCTGAATGCGGTGAAAGAACTGCAGTTTGGAACAATTGGCGGCGAGTGGGCTGTACTGGGTCTTGCTCGCAGCGGGTACAGTGTTCCGCAGGAGTATTGGGATAACTACTACGCTGCGGTTGAAGAATATGTAAAAGCCTGCGGCGGTGTGCTGCATAAGAAAAAGTATACCGAATATTCTCGCTTGGTGGTGGCGCTGACTGCAATCGGCGCAGATCCCAGCAATGTGGCGGGATATGATTTGCTTAAGCCCCTTGGAGACTTCGATAAGACCATTTGGCAGGGAATCAACGGTCCTATTTGGGCGCTGATCGCCTTTGACAGCGGAAATTACGATATACCCGTAAATGCCGAGGCTAAGACTCAGGCTACACGTCAGATGTATATTGACGAAATACTGAGCTGCCAGCTTAATGATGGCGGCTGGAATCTCTCGCTTGACGGTACCGGCAGAGCTGACCCGGACGTTACCGGTATGGCGCTGCAGGCACTGGCAAAGTATCAGGATCAGCCTGCGGTCAAAGCAGCAACCGATACCGCGCTGAGCTGTCTCAGTGAAATGCAGGATGCCAATGGCGGTTACGCCAGCTGGGCGACTACCAATTCCGAAAGCGTTGTGCAGGTCATTGTAGCTCTTTGTGAGCTTGGAATTGAACTTGACGATGAGCGTTTTGTGAAGAACGGTTACACGCTGCTTGATAATCTGCTCAGCTACAGACAGAAAGACGGCAGCTTTGCTCATACCGCAAACGGTAAGTCTACAGACCAAATGGCTTCCGAACAGGGGTTCTACGGTATCGTTGCAGCCCTGCGCGCTGAACAGGGTAAGAACAGTCTTTATCGTATGAGTGATTGCAATATTAGCGTTACCGGTATCGTGGTCGATAAGGGGTTTGTTAACAGACACGCAGACGTTAAGAAAACCGAGGTAGTTGCGGCAGGGAAGACCTTTGATGACATTTCCGGTCACGAAAACCAGGCAGCTATTGAGGCGCTTATCGCCCGTGAAATAATCAACGGCATGACCGATTATTCCTATGAGCCGGATAAGACAATGACCCGCGCCCAGTTTGCAACTATCGTTGTTAAATCCCTGGGACTTACACCCAAGAGCAGCGATGTGTTCACTGACGTTCCTGCAAAGGAATGGTATGCTCCATACGTTGGTACAGCATACGCCTACGGCATAGTCAACGGCAGAACAGATACTACCTTTGAGCCTACCGGCACTATCAACCGTCAGGAGGCGGCAGCCATGGTAGCTCGTGCCGCAAAGCTGTGCGGCATGGATACCGCGATGGAAAACAATGAGATACGCGATATGCTTGCCCAGTTTGGGGATTACAAAAAGGTGAGCGATTGGGCAAAGGAGAGCATGGCATTCTGTTACAGCGAGGATATTCTCGACCAAAGTGACCTTGATATCGAGCCCGGCAGAATGATCCTGCGCTGTGAGATAGCACAGATGCTTTACAATATGCTTGATAAGGCTAAGCTTCTGTAAAGGAGTACACTATGTGGTTTAAGAAAAACAAAGGTAAAATTATTGCAGCTGTGGTAGTAATAGCTTTGTTGGTTACTGTGTTCTACTTTGGAGGCAACGCACACGGTTCAAAGGGCTGGGGGACAGTGAACAACGAGCCAACACCCACTCCCACGGCAACGCCCGCACCCACAGAACCGACTCCCGAGCCGACAATGGAAATTGATCCGGAAACGGGAATGGATGAGTATATGACTGACCCCGTGCCGGAGGGCAAGCCCCTGCCGGTGGAACCTCAAGACGTGGTTGTTGGCGACTCGGAGTATACCTGCACAATCTCCATAAGCTGCGCTACCATACTGGACAATATGGATCTATGCGACCCGGAGAAGGCGAATCTAGTGCCCGAGGACGGCTGGATACTTGAGCCGCTGGAAGTCACGTTCTACGAGGGCGAAAGCGTATTCAATGTATTGCAGCGTGTCTGTAAGCAGCAGAAGATACACATGGAATTTATGAATACTCCCATCTACAACAGCGCCTATATCGAGGGTATCAATAACCTGTATCAATTCGATGTAGGTGAGCTTTCCGGCTGGATGTACAGTGTGAACGACTGGTACCCCAACTACGGCTGCAGCCGCTACCAGCTGGCTGACGGCGATGTTATATGCTGGGTCTACACCTGTGACCTAGGCTTCGACGTAGGCGGAGGATACTCCGTAGGTAACGGCGGACAAGTCTGATAAGCAAAAACAGCCACAAGTTATCGATGCTGATAGCTTGTGGCTGTTGGTATAATTAGTGAATTAAACTTTTTCGGTGGAGTTGAGCAGTGCCAGAATAGCTTTATCTGCACTCCAATAATACGCATCTTCACCAAGTAGTTTGGTAATGCCTGCGCGGTCAAAATACTTACGTACAGAATCATTTACACCGCAGAATGCGATGGTTTTACCATGCTTTACAAGATCCTCGCAGAGCTCAAGAAGGCTTTGGACACCGGAAATATCTACATTAGGCATACCGCGGAGGGAAAGAATCAAGTGATCGAAATCATAGGCGGCGCGCATACGCAGGTTGAATTCGTCAACATCGCCGAAGAACAGAGAGCCGGTGATGTAGATTACACCGCTTGAATTGAGCACATCGGTGTCCTGAGCAGGGGAGAAGTTCATGCGTGTTGTGTCGATTTTGGAAACAGATACATTGATCTTGCTGGAGTGGACCATATAGAGAATGGCGGAATATACAACGCCGAGTACAATAGCAATTGTAAGGTCGAATACAACGGTGGCGATCATGGTAATAAGGAACTGGCTGATGCCGGATTTGAAGCGGTGAGAGAATATGTAGCGGATACCTTCCCACTCATTCATACGCCATGCGGTTACCATGAGAACACCCGCAAGTGCAGCAAGGGGAAGCTTTGCCATAACCCCGCCAAGCAGGAACATGGATGCCAGAAGGAAAACGGAATGGAATACACTTGTGAGACGGGTCTGCTGACCGGACTTTACAGCAACGCTGGTTCGCGCGATAGCCGCTGTAGCGGGAACGCCGCCCAGCAGGGGGAGAATGATGTTGCCAATACCCTGACCAATAAGCTCCTGATCGGCGTTAAAGCTTTCGCCCTTCATGCGGGCTGCAGAAGCACCGCAAAGCAGACTTTCGATCATGCCCAGGGCAGCAATGGTAATGATGGGGGAGAGAAGATCGGATATCATCTGCACATTAAGACCCGAAAGGGAAAGACGGTCGGAGAGCAGCAGAGTCTTGGGAATGTCGCCGACTACGGCGAGGGAGTCCATGCGGAAAACAATGGAGATAACGGTTGCAACGATTATGCCTACAAGAGAACCGGGAACCTTTGCGCCCCATTTCTTAGGCCAGAGCAGCATTATTACAACTACTAGCACACCAATGAGCACGGCCTGTATATCGGGGTGGAAACCCAAGCGTGCGTATGAGGCTATTTTTTCAATGTTGGAGGTGCCTTCGGATACTGTGCCAAAGAAGTTGTCGATCTGACCAAGTGCAATAATAATGGCAATTCCGGAGGTAAAACCCATAACAACGGGCATAGGAATAAAGCTGATAAGACGGCCGAGCTTGAATATACCGGCAAGCAGCAGAAGCACACCGGCGGCGAAGCAGGCAAAGAAAACGCCCTGCATGCCGTATTGGGCGACGATACCGATGAGAACTGCGCTCATTGCGCCGGTAGGACCGGATATCTGATAAGAAGCACCTCCCAATATGGCGATTACTATACCGGCGATTATGGCGGTTACAAGACCGGATGCGGCGGTAGCGCCGGAGCTGACACCGAATGCGAGAGCAAGAGGAAGTGCTACGGCGCAGACGGTAAGACCGGCCATAACGTCCTTAGTGAGTTTGGAGACGTTATAGCCGGTGAATTCTTCTTTTAGACTTTTTATAAATTGAGCAACCATTTCTATAATTCCTCCTTGGGAGCAACTGAAATTTGCTGATAAGAGCAAATAAAAATATAGCACAGCGCATATTATGTTGCAATTGTGGAGCTATATAAAAAGGAAGAAATTATAAAGAAAATGTAAGGCAATTTGCTAAATATGATACTTAAATTAGTCCTGCTCGCTTATCTTGCGCATAGCCTTGCGGAACTGGATAAAGAACATGGTTGCGGTGGTGGCGACTGCGAGAACGTCAGCCACAGGCTCGGCAAGGTATACCGCAAATACCTTGTCATCAAAGAAGTTAGGCAGGATATAAATAAGCGGAATAAGCAGGATAAGCTTGCGGAGAATAGCGAGGAAAATGGAGGATTTTGCGTTGCCGATGCCGATAAAGGTCTGCTGGCAGGATACCTGAATGCCGAATACAATGAAGCCTGCGCAGTAGATGCGCATTGCCCATGCGGCGAACTCCTGCAGCTCAACATTGCTTGTAAGCAGTTTAGCAATGCTGTTGGGGAAGAGCATTATCAACCCCCAGATGCAGATGGTGAATATTACGCAGACTATGAACAGCAGGCGGAATGTATCCTTGACTCGACGGGCATTTTTAGCACCGAAGTTATAGCTGATTATAGGCTGCGCACCCTGTGTGAGACCTGTGAGCACCAAAAATGTGCACTGCATAATGGTGGAGAGTATTGTCATTGCTCCTACAGCGGTGTCGCCGCCGTATTTAAGCAGGGAAGAATTGAAGCAGATGTTAAGTATACTTTCGGTGGACTGCATGATACAGGGCGAAAGGCCAAGAGCAACACAGGGGAGCATGAGCTTCATATCGGGACGGAAGTTGCCGCTGCGAAGGCGAAGAACTGTCTTTTTGCCAAAAAGGAACCGCAGTACCCAAATGGCGGAAATTGCCTGAGAAATAACGGTGGCAAGGGCTGCACCGCGGACGCCCATGTCGAAGCCGTAAATAAAAATTGGGTCAAGGATTATATTGCATACTGCACCGATGGTAACGGTCAGCATACTGATTTTGGCAAAGCCCTGCGCTGTTATAAAAGTGTTGAGACCGAGAGTGAGCGAGACGAATACAGAGCCGAGAATGTAAATGCTTATGTAGCCTTGTGCGTAGTCTATGGTCTCGCTGCTTGCGCCGAAGCTGAAAAGCATCGGACGGGCGAATATAAGTGTAAGGGCGGTTTCGATTATAGAAATAAGGATCAGCAGGGTAGCGGTGTTACCGAGAATTTTCTCAGCCTTTGGATAATCATCTGCACCCATGCTCATAGATGCTCTTGCGGAGCTGCCAAAGGAAACCAGTGATGCCAGTGCGGGTATAAGATAGAGAATAGGCGCGCAAACGCCTATACCTGTGAGCGCAAGACCGCCAACATCGGGGATATGACCAATATAAATGCGGTCGACTACGTTGTAGAGCATATTTATAATTTGTGCTACGACCGAGGGAATAGCAAGGCGAAGAAGGAGCTTGCCGACCGGCTCGGTGCCGAGATAAGAGTTACTTTTATTCATTGATTATTGCCTTTCTGTGGAAATATCCGAGAAACAGTGTAGCATTTTGGCGATCAAAATTCAATGTTGCTATTTGAAAAAAACTGTTATATAATACCCACAACAGTATACGACAGTTCGTAACCATCCTGTCGCTAAACAAAACTACGGGCTTTGCGGAAATGTATATTTTCGCATATCGGGCGCCGTACGGCGTCTTTTTTTATTGCCCCGAAAGGGAGAAAATACTATGAGAAACGAATTACTGATTATTCTGTCGCTGGTGTTCATCTTCGGCTGCACACTGCCTGCCTACCGATTTTTTGGCAAAGCGGGTCTGTACTGCATGACAGTGGCAGCCACAATAATGGCAAATATTGAAGTGCTGATAATGGTGCAGGCCTTTGGACTTGAGCAGACATTGGGCAATGTGCTTTTTGCTGTCACATTTGTTATTACCGATATTCTCAGTGAGAACGAGGGCAAAAAGGCTGCAAACCGCGCAGTAAACCTTGGTATTGTAACTTCATTGTTTTTCCTGATAATTTCTCAGTCCTGGCTGCTTTATAAGCCTGCCGCATCCGACTGGGCAAGTCCCGCCATGCACACTCTTTTTGCCAATACACCCCGCATTATAGCTGCAAGTCTTATTGTCTACGCCGTTTCACAAAAGCTGGATGTGTGGCTGTACCATAAATGGTGGGAGCTTACAGAACGCAAAACGGGAGACCACAGACGATTCCTTTGGGTACGTAATAACGGCTCTACGCTTATATCCCAGCTTATAAACAGCGTGCTTTATAACGTGCTGGCTTTCGGAGGAATGTATCCTACCAAAGTACTCGTTACCATCTGTCTTTCCACATACGCGATATATGTTGTTTGTGCGCTGCTCGATACACCTGTTGTGTATCTTTCGAGAATTATTAAAAGCAAATACCTGAGTAAATAAATAACAGGACTACGCCACGGGCGTAGTCCTGTTTGGTTATGTTAGACTTTCTCCAGCTTTGCTTTAAAACTGATTTTGCGAGGAGTGGAAATACTGTCATATTTTATTACGAATGCACTTTTGCCTTCGTCGATTTCCAGTATCGTACCCTCGCCCATAACTGCATGACGTATGCGGTCGCCTACAGCAAAGCCTGCAACCAGCTCTACAGCGGTTATGTCACGCTCACTGGAACGGATAAATGCGCCTGCTTCGTCCACAAGACCGCTGTCCAGCTCGGAGGTGTATTGCAGCAGCTCACGGTTTATATTGAAAATAAAGCGGGATGGATATCGGAAACTGCCATCGTGGTTGCGGCCTTCGGCATCGGTAAGATACAACGCCTTTTCTGCGCGTGTCATTGCAACAAATGCAAGGCGGCGTTCCTCCTCCATGCCTTCGGCAGTGGCGG
>JAFXFT010000157.1 GCA_017513385.1 Oscillospiraceae bacterium
ATTTCCCATTCTGGGTGGCATGGCTCGTCCCCCTTTAATTATTCTTTTACTTCCTCTGCAACGTTCTCGCCTTTCAGTTCCGCGAGACTCTCATCAACAGGTCTTCCTGTGATATTGGACTGCAGCTGAGCCTCCTCAAGGAGACGAGCTTCTTCTGCAGCCTTGTTTTCTGCAATAGTGCGCAGAATATCTCTGTAAGCCTTTCTGCCAAGCTCAACTATTACAGTAACAGCAATTGCAACAATAATAACCATGCCCATATACAGAGCTGCATCCTTAAAGGTCATGGGAATCTGGCGGAAGTTCTTATCGTATCCACCGGTTCCCTCAAGGAACTTATAGAGCGCCTCTGCAGAAGGAGAATACATCATCTTGAACATCAGGTCGCCCTTAATCTTCATAAGCTGAGCGAACCAGAAGTTTATTAATGTATAATGGGTTATATACATTGGCAGGGATATTTTGCCGAGCAAAACAGAGAACTTGTTATTGAGAATGCGGTCAATAGGCGAAACATTCAGGAAGGAAGTTACTACTATAGCCATAATATATATTATTCTGCGGTAATTGTCCATAGAAACATAAGCGCCTATTATAAGCTGATAGAGGCGAATTATGGAGAATATCTGAATAATCGTGACGATCACACGCATGGGAATAGTAACTTTTCTCTTAGAGAGCACTTCGTATACCTGATACATAGTGATACCAAGTGCCATTTCAGCTGCGCCTTTAACCATACCGGCAGTGCTGAAACCAACCTGAATATTATGGTCAAGAGTAGACATAGCCTCAAGGCCAAAGAGGATATAAAGGAAAATACCGATTACAGGTGCTGCGAAACGAGTACCGTCATAATATCGGTTAATAGCAAAGGTATAAATATAGCCCATGACCATAAGGCAGGTCAGGAACCAAAGGGGCATATTGGGCGCAAAGCCATAGTTAAAGCCAAAGGGTGTACCTACAAGGAAGAGCAATTCCCACTCAAGATTAAGGATAACATCAAGCAGGGATTTGCCGAAAAGCATGGTGGTATCAACAGTAAGCACATATATGATAGCCCAAATGAAAAGTACGGGCCATATTGCTATAAATTTCTTCTTAATAAAATCAATGGCGAGAAGATGTGCCTGTCTGGTGGTACAGGGCTCAAGCTGCTTATCTCTTTTATGGGCAGCAGCCATCGCGATAGTGAAACCGGCAAGAACAAAGAAGAACTCAACAGCACTGGAACCGGACAAGAACAGCTTTCTCTTCGGGAAGTATATCTCAAAGTGATATAGAGATACGAGGAACGTAAACAGAAAACGCCAGAACTCCACACTGGCAACTCTGTTATGCTTTTTGGGGGCAGCTAAGGTTTGTCCTTTCATAGTACTTCCTCCAATTCATTTTCTACAAACATTTTCTACAAACATTTTCTACATTCATTTTCACAATTCAATTGCGCTTAAATTTCCATTTAAACGCATGCCGGGTGTGCCGAAAGGCACACCCGGCATACGAGCGATTTATTATTAGGTAAAGTTGGCGTTGGAATCGGTAGGTTCAAGGAACTCAAAGCTTCCGGGTCTGTTAGCAGCATGCTCGGCCATAAGGGTACGAGAATGATACTGTGCGAGGGAAGATCTGTGTCCGATGGAGATGATGGTGGTGTCCTTCATGCGCTCGAGGAGCATGCTGTACAGCTCAGCCTCAGACTTTTCGTCGAGAGAAGCGGTAGCTTCGTCGAAGAACAGGTAGTCGGGGTTGAAGAGCAGTGCACGGACGATACCCAGACGCTGCTGCTCACCGCCGGAGAGCATCATGTTCCAGTGAGCAACTTCGTCAAGACGGTTGACCATGGAGGACATGTTGCAGTCGATGAGAGCCTGCTGGATAGCTTCGCGAGAGTAGGTGCCTGCGGGCAGAGGATAGCTGACGGCCTCGATCAGAGTACCGATGGGGAAGTAAGGCTTCTGGGGAAGAACAATGACCTTCTTGTCAGCAGGAATGGTGACCTTACCTTCTGCATAGGGCCAAATGCCAGCCAGTACGCGGAACAGGGTGGTCTTACCAGCGCCGGAACGACCCTTAATGAGGATCTTCTCACCCTGAGTGATGGTGAGGTCCTTAGCGGAGATCTGGAGGTGACCGGTGGGCAGATAAACATCGAGGTCGTTAACGGTGATCTCGCCCTTGGGATTCTCAGAAATCTGGAGCTTGGACTCGTGAACGATAGTCTCGGTCTTCTCATAGACGTCATTGAATGCATAAAGACGGTCGATAACTGCGATGTAAACTGCCAGGCCAACGTAGTTGGTGTAGAACCACTTGAAGGCGTTAACAACGTTCTGGAATGCGGTTGCAACCTGCATGAAGGTACCGTAACCGTCCATTGCACCATGGAAGAAGTATGCGGGACCAAGGATGAAGGTGAACATCATTGCGTCAACGTATGCCATAGAGGTGGTATAGAAGCCATACTTCATGTTTCTGTTCATGGTACGGAAGGTATTAAGAACAGAGTCACCGAAGATAGCCATTGCCTTTGCGTGCTCAACTTCCTCACCATTGAGGAGAGCGATCTGCTCAGAGTTTTCACGAAGGCGAACCAGAGCATAACGGAAGTTTGCGTCATACATCTGCTGGTTGTAGTTCAGTCTGGACAGCTGCTTACCAAAGACGTGAGACAGAACAGTGGTAATAACTGCATACAGTACAGACAGAACGATGAGGTAGCCGGGGAAGGAAATGTCCTTGCCGCCAATGATAAGAGGAATAGTAGCGGAAAGGTCCCACAGCATGACCAGGTAAGTACCCATGGTCAGCAGGTTCTGTACAAAGGAGAAGGTGTAGTTCCAGGTATGGCTGATGAACTGAACGATGTCTTCAGAAATACGCTGGTCGGGGTTATCGGTTTCGCTGCCGGTAACCTGCATCTTATAATGAGTATTATCGGTGAGCCACAGATCCATGTAGTAGGAAGTCATCCATCTCTTCCAACGCAACTGGATCCAAGCGGTTATGTACTGGTTGAAGGTACCGGAGAATACCATTGCAAGACCTACGATAAGGAATACGCCGATCTGCTGCAGCCAGAGCTGAGAGTCACGGTTGTTAAATGCGTTCATCCAGTCCTTGTTCCAAATAACCATTCTACGGGAAACCATGGTGTTCAGAACCATCATCAGAAGGCTAACAGCCAGCAGGGCTATACTTGCCCACTTTTCCTCGGACTTGGTCCAGTAAGGAGCAGCCATCTTCCAGATTCTCTTTATAACAGTTGTAAATTTCTGCCTTTTCATTGTGCCGGCATACTTATCAACTTTTGCTTTAGCCAAGTTTACTCCCTCCATTTCAAATTTTTATAGGGTTATGGAATTGGTAAGTTTAAAATTACCAGGTCTTCTTGAAGTGCTTAACACCCTTGTTCTTGATTTCCTTGCGGCCACCGATGAAAATAACGACAGCCATGGGAACAGCCATTACAAGACCATAAACAAGAATGATAAGAAGGTCTCTACCGTCCTTGCCGCCGAACAGAGAATAGTCCAGTGCGGGAGGAACGAAGACGGTATCTGCAGGGGTAAACTCTTCAACATCACTGGAAACAGCAAATGCAGAGAGGCCGGGGATAGCAACAACGCCGCTTTCAGGTGCGGGCATCTTCAGCTTACCGGTACCGTCGGTCTTACCGAGGACTTCGCCGGTCTTAGCATCGATGATGTCTGCATTGGAGTAGGAGCTGCTGTCATAAGCGAAGGTGGTCATATCGAGAGTCCATTCCTTAGCAACCAGATTGCCGCCGTCGTTTACAAGACCGATAACGGGAACGTTGGTTACGCCCATGGAGATACAAGCCAGAACAAGCTGGTCGCCCTCAACTACCTTGCCGGTATCGGCAGAGGAAGGAACGGACATATCAGCGCCGAGAGGAGTACCATTGAGGAGAACGTAAGGAGTAGAAGCAACGCCCCAGCAGGTATCGATGAGGTACATCATGTACATCTCGTTGATGCCGGCATGGAATCCGCCCTCACCGGTGGGATACCACTTCTTGTGAGCTTCCTTGATTACAGTCTCGATGGTGGGGTTGTCGAAGGGAACGGTTACCTTCTGACCAGCTACCTGCAGCTTACCGTCAACAGTAACGGTAACGAAGACGGTGATGCCTTCGCCCTCAGCAAGACCGGTGTAGGAACCGACTTCCTGCATGGGAGGATTGGTAGTGGTGGAGTTGGTGGGAACGTTCAGAGGAATTGCAGAAAGACCGTCGATAGCAACTACATCGGCAGCGGGAGCTGCAATGTTACCAGCAGCGTCGGTAGTACCGAGAGAAGCACCGGTGGTGGGATCTACAACTGCTGCGTTAGCAAGAGGAGAGGACTTATACTGGAAAGTCATGAAGTCCAGAGTCCACAGCTTTGCGCTTACGAGGCCGTCAGCAGCAGACATAGAAACGTAGGGATTGGGAGCACCCATAGGATCGGAAGCAACAGAAACAACGATGTTGTCGCCGTTGGCTACGGGGCAAACGTCAGCACTTGCGGGCTTAGACATATCTGCGCCGAGAGGTGCATCATTAACGATGACACAGGGAGTTCCGGGAACGCCCCAGAACTGAGAAATCATGTACATATTGTACATAGCGTCTATTCCTGCTGCGAAGCCTGCTTCACCGCCGGAATAGTAATCTGCATGAGCCTTCTTCAGAACGGTTTCTACCGTATCAGTATCACTGACGGTAACCGGCTGAGCAGCCAGCTCAAGCTTTCCGTCCACACTCACAGTCACGTAAACAGTGGCGTCCGCTGCATGGACGACGGGCATCATTGATACCAGCAACAGTACTGCAATAATGCACGCTAACACTTTTTTCATTGATCTTCCCCCTTTTTTCTAATCAGGCATTTTTGCCTTATGACATAAAAATAAATGTTTTTAACTTGAAAGTCAAGAGCATTTGTGCTTTTCGTCCACATTGAATATCTTGCGAGGGGTATAATTATTACTTATGAACAAATCAATTGAACAAATATCGCAAATTTAGATTTGCAATTTTGTGATACACATGATATACTTTATAAAAATTAACCGCAATTTATTAGGCATGTATAGATTGCGGTAATCAGGCTGAATTTCGGCACGGTTCTACCTGTATTATGGAGAGTGTTGTTTATGTATCTTGACCAGTTGGCGTACTTTATTGAAGTAATAAAATGCGGCAGCATAAGTGCAGCGGCGAAGAATTTATATATTTCACAGCCCGCATTAAGTCAGTCAATAGCAAATTTAGAAAATGAACTTGGCACCAAACTTATAAAGCGTTCCTATTCCGGCATTAAGCCCACTATGTTCGGCGAAAGAATCTATAATCAGGCTGAGGGTATTATCGCTCAGCTTGATAGTGCATTGAACAGCTGGAAGGAGCTTTCCGCAGGCAGTCTCGATTTCAGCGGCACTGCCAAAATTTCCTGCACCCCGGACACCAGCGATTTCCTTTCCACTTCCATTATGGAAGAGCTTCAGCACGCCTATCCTAATGTTATATTATATGCGGCTCCCGATCCCGGCATGTTTTTCCGGCTCAGTGAGTTTATTGAAAAGAAGCTTTCCATTGGTATCGGCTCCAGCCTTGAAGGTCTCCTTGGTGGTATAGAAAAAGAGGCTGATGAGTTGGGATTGTGCTTTGAGCATTTCTCTACCCAGTCCCCTACTATCCTGCTTAACAAGAAGAATCCTCTCGCAAATAAGGAATATCTGACTCTCGAGGATATAAAGCAGCTTAAAATCGGCGTATTTCCCGAGGATCCCCCTGCCCCGTTCACCAGATTCTTCGGCGGCATAAGCTGTCAGATGTCTACTGAGGACGCGCTTGCCGGATATATCTCCACCAACCCCGGCAGCGCAATGCTTCTTTTCCTCGCCGAGGCGAAGAAAAAGCTCACTAGCAAATATCGCAACCTCACCATAGTTCCCTTGAAGGCTGATCCCGACATTCCCGAGTTCGAGCCTGTATGTCATTTTCTTGTACACAAAAAGCCAGAACTGCTTACTCCCGCTGAAAAGTGTGCACTTGAAGTACTTAAGTACCGTTTGAGTGATTTTTAATTGGATATGCAAAAAGCCGTCGGCATTGCCGACGGCTTTTACTTTTATATGTATCAGCTTATCTGTGCGGGAAGGCCCAGGCTGAGGAAATACTCGAGGGTCTGCTGCATGAACTCTGCGGGTGGTGCCTCCACAGACTGGCTCATGGGATACTTCTTGCCAAGACGTACATACTTCATTGCACCAAGACGATGATAAGGCAGCAGTTGAACAACATCAATACCATCCTTAATTTTTACGCAGAACTCTGCGGTGGCCTTTATGTTTTCCTTGCTGTCGTTAAGCTTGGGAATGATGGGATAACGGACCTGCAGTCTGCCGCCTGCCTTTACGATTTCCTCTGCATTCTTAAGGATAAGCTCATTGGGTACGCCAACCAGCTTTTCGCTGCGCTTGGAATCCATGTGCTTGAGGTCATAAAGGAAAAGGTTTACATAGGGCAGAATCTCCATATAGCGCTCAGTGGGTGCAAAGCCGGTGGTATCAAGTGCTACATGGAAGCCTTCCTCGCGGCACTGTTTGGCAAGAGCAAGAGTGAAGTCAAACTGGCTCATAGGCTCGCCGCCGGAAATGGTTACTCCGCCGCCGGACTTCTCATAGTACTTTCTGTCCTGACGAATGGCTTTCATACAATCCTCAACGGTAACGCGTCTCAGGGTGTTATAAAGAGCGGTGGAAGGACATGCTTCAACGCACTTGAGACAAGTATCGCACTTACTGCGGTCGATGATAGGCTGAGTGATCTCGTCGTCGCCCTTAAGGGTGGGCTTGAGAGGACCTTCGGAAATCGCACCTCTGTCGCAGGCCTTCATGCACATTGCACCGTACTTCATACCGATGCAGCGAATATCCATATATGCCACGTCGGGTCCAAATGTCTGGGACTCGGGGCTATGGCACCAAAGACATCTGAGGGGACATCCCTTTGTGAAGATGTCGGTTCTTATACCGGGGCCATCATGTACGGAAAACTTCTGTATATCATAAATATTGCCAAAAATCTCAGTGGACATCTATATTCCTCCAATAATGCTTGAAAGCACAATAATTCATAGTACATTTAAAGTATACTATAAACCTGCCCAAATTGCAAGGAGGGCAGATGCTGTTTAATATGCTTTATAAGTATATTGCCATACGCTTTTGACATAAAGAACCGCCCCCATCAGTGTGAGGGCGGCTATCGTTATATACGTTCACCGAGAGCCTTTGCGGCTATATTGCATGCCTCTGCCCTGCTTTCGCATTCTGCTTTATTGCTGCCGTGGGCAAGTACATACATTTTGATTTTAGGCTCCGTTCCGGAAGGACGAACAGCAAGCTTGCAACCGTCCTCAAGGACAAAGACAAGTACGTCGGAACCAGAAAGTTCCAGCTCAGTTGCTGTGCCACTTGCAATATCCAACTCAGTTCCTGACTTGTAATCACGAAGCTTGGTCACCTGCATACCGCCGATGTTTACAGGTGGATTCTTGCGCAAATCCGCCATCAGCTTTTTGCGGTCTTCAATACCGTCTACGCCGGGCATAACTATATTGATAGTACGCTCGCTATAGTAGCCGTACTTCTCATACAATTCCTCCATAACGTCAAGGAGGCTCTTACCCTGCAGATGATAGTACGCCGCCATTTCGGTAAAAAGTGCCGCAGCAGTAACTGCATCCTTATCGCGCACAAAGCTGCCGATAAGGCAGCCGAAGGACTCTTCGTATCCGAAAATCGTGGTATGCCTGCCGCTTTCTTCAAAGTCTTTCATCAGTTCCGCAATGTATTTGAAGCCCGTAAATACTTCGTAACATGCAACACCGTTGGCTTCTGCCACCTTGCTTGCCATATCGGTAGTAACAATGGTTGATATTACCGCAGCGTTTTCTGGGAGAGTTCCTTTTTCCTTGCGGCGGGCAATAATATAGTCGATAAGCAGCACACCCATCTGGTTTCCGCTTATCTGCTTGAAATTACCTTCCGCAGTACGAACCATAATTGCAATGCGGTCGCTGTCAGGGTCGGTTCCGATAAGCAGGTCTACCCCTTCTTTGTTTGCCAGCTTTTCAGCAAGAGCAAAGCCTTCGGGATTTTCCGGATTAGGACTTGCAACAGTAGAGAAATTGCCGTCCGGTATCATCTGTTCTTCAACGCAGCTGAGATGCTTGATGCCAATTCTTTTGAGTACCTCGGGAACAAGTATGCGACCTGCTCCGTGGAAAGGTGTATATACTATTTTGAGTTCATCAGCAGCTTTAACGATGCACTCCGGCTCAATGCATTGAGCCATTACTTTGCTGAGGAAAGCTTCGTCGGTTTCCTTGCCAATGATTTCCATAGTTCCGTCTGCAATGGCAGCTTCGCAGGACTTTACAGGAGGCTTAACGAGTATATCGTTCTGCGCCATTATCTCCGCTACTTTTGCTGCATGATCGGGTGGCAGCTGTGCACCGTCAGACCAGTATACTTTATAGCCGTTATATTCCTTGGGATTATGGCTTGCGGTTATATTTATACCCGCCATTGCGCCATAGTGGCGAATAGCGAAGGACAGTTCCGGTGTAGGACGCATATCCTCAAAAAGGCGAACATGCACACCCATACCTGCCATCACCTCCGCAGCAGCAACAGCAAACTCACGGCTGTTATTGCGGCAATCACAGCAGATCACGCAGCCACGCTTCATAGCATCCTCTCCCTCACGGACAATAAGGGTGGCGAGGGCGTATGTAGCCTGACGGATAACGTAAATATTCATACGGTAAAGTCCGAGACCCATTACACCGCGAAGTCCGGCAGTGCCAAACTCCAGCGGAGAATAGAAGCGACTCTCTATTTCATCTTCGTCTGCTGCAATGGACAAAAGTTCAATCTGTTCATCTTGAGTAAGGGCAGGGCTGTTTGTCCAACGCCAATACTCTGCTTTATAATCAAAATTCATTGTCATCATCCTCTACAGGCTTCATAAGCTCGCGGGCAATCTCAACCATATTTTCAGGAACGTAAATATCCATGCCGGTACCGCTAAAACCGAAAATGATTTTAGCTACCTCACCTGCTGCCGGAAAATCACGGACAGAGGGAATACCATAGGAGCGCAGCTGTGCCAG
>JAFXFT010000158.1 GCA_017513385.1 Oscillospiraceae bacterium
AGATGGCTGTCTTCTTCCTCACCGATAGGAGTTTCGAGAGATACGGGTTCCTGAGCGATCTTGAGAATGTCGCGAATCTTTTCAACAGGCATACTCATTTCTGCTGCAACCTCTTCGGGGCTGGGATCGTGTCCAAGCTCCTGCAGAAGCTGACGGGAAACGCGGATTACCTTGTTAATGGTCTCGACCATATGAACAGGAATACGAATGGTTCTTGCCTGGTCTGCAATGGAACGGGTGATAGCCTGGCGAATCCACCATGTTGCATAAGTAGAGAACTTATAACCCTTGGTATGGTCGAATTTCTCAACAGCCTTAATAAGACCGAGGTTGCCTTCCTGAATAAGGTCAAGGAACAGCATGCCGCGGCCAACGTAGCGCTTGGCAATACTTACAACAAGACGCAGGTTTGCCTCTGCCATCTTCTTGCCAGCTTCTTCGCCAATCTTTACGGTCTTCTTGAGAGCTTCGAGCTCTTCGGCGGTGAAAGGCTCGGCTTCACCATCCTCAACCGCTTTCTGACGCTCTTCGATCTTAGCGGCAGCTTCGGTGCCCTCAGACATCTTTACTGCATACTCAACCTCTTCCTCGGGAGTCAGCAGGTTTACCTTACCGATTTCCTTGAGGTACATACGAACGGGGTCGTCAATGCTGAAGGTTTCAGCGAGAGCATCGGTGTTGGCGATTTCTTCTTCACTAATATCCTCAAGCTCTTCAATTTCATCGAGGTCAGCTGCTTCGGGGAGCATATCATCAGTGATGGTGATGCTGAAATCCTCGTCAACAACTTCGATATTCAGGCTCTCCAGAGTTTCATAAACCTTGTCAATCTGTTCGCCTTCAAGATGCAGCTCATCGTAGAGAGCGGTCAGATCCTTTACGGAAACAGAACCTGCTTTCTTGGCCTTTTCCAGCATTTCGTTAAGCTTTGCGCTTACCTGCTCCTTATCGAGTTCGGGGGCATTACCCGCTGCCTTAGCCTTTTTTGCCACTGTTTTTATCCTCCATACCCTTAGTTTCTTTATATCTGTTCATGAGTGCCAGCAAATCTGCTGAATCCTTGAGTTTTTCCGTGTGCACAACCCTTGTGTAGTCAGCCAGTGTGTTCTGCGCATTGACTAAACTTTCGGGCTTCTGAGAAATATGTACCAAGCGGGACATTTCCTCCTCGTTGAGGTCTGCAGCAAGAGCAGATATTTCAATGCTCCTGCCATTTTTGAAGCGCTCGCTTATTACCAAATACAGTTTGCCGAGAAACTCCGAAGAAAATTCTTCGGGTTTCAATTCACATTTGGGAATAAGCGTAGGATCAAGAAGTATTAGCCGAATTATTCCCTCTTCGGCTGTTGCCGAGCGTACATTTTTGTATCTCAGCGACTTTTCGCGAGGCTGAGCGGCCTGTTCCGGGCGAGTCTCAGCTCTCTCCTGCTCCTGCTTTTGCTTTTTTGCCTGTATACTTCGGGACTTGGCGATTTCCTGAGCCATTGCATCGGGCGATATGCCTGCCGCTTGCGCTGCTCTGCCGCCGTACACCTCGCGTTCAACAGGACTTGAAAGTCGGGCTATCATCTGACCTGCTGCCTTTAGAAACTCGACCTTTTCCTCCGGTGATGTAAGATCGTACTTCGATTGCAGGTTCATCAGCTTATATTCTATGTGATTCTCGCTGCCATTTATGAGCCGTTCAAAGGCAGCAGGACCATATAGCTTTATAAAATCGTCAGCGTCAATTTTTTTCTTTTCGCCGTCTACCATTCTGTCCGGCAGCTTCAGCACTTTAACACTGAATTCGGAGTTTTTCAATATCTCCAGTGCTCTGTCCGTTGCTTTTATACCGGCAGGGTCATTATCGTAGCAGATTATTATTTCCTTTGCATAGCGTGAAATAAGCCTCGTCTGGTCTGTTGTAAGCGAGGTTCCCATGGATGCAACGGCATTGTCGAAGCCCGCCTGGTGGAGCGTAACAACGTCTATATTTCCTTCGCAGAGAATGAAGTTTCCGCGTTTGGTATTTTTAGCGAGATTTATACCGTATAGTGTGCGTCTTTTGCTGAATGCTATTGTTTCCGGCGAGTTAAGATATTTAGGCTCCGCGTCAGACAAGGTTCGTCCGCCAAAACCAAGCACTTCGCCGCTAACGCTTATTACCGGGAATATGAGTCTGTCGCGGAATTTATCGTAAATACGACCTTTGGCATTCTTTACAGCAAGACCTGCCTGCACCAGTTCGTACTCATCATAACCGCGCTTTTTCATCGCCTTTATAAGTGCGTCCCATTCGTTGGGAGCTGCTCCAAGACCGAAACGGGTTGCCGTTTGAGGAGTAATACGGCGCTTTTCAAGATATGCGCGTGCAGTCTGACCAACATCCTCTTTTAGAAGCGAATTATAGAACCTTGCAGCTTCTTTATTAAGGCTTATGATACGCCTGCGAAGCTGTCCGGACTCTCCCCTGTCGTCCTCCGGCACTGCCAATCCTACTCTGTTTGCGAGAAAGCGTATGGCGTCGGGATAACCGAGATTTTCTATCTCCATTATGAAATTAATAACACCGCCGCCCTTACCGCAGCCGAAGCAGTGGTATATCTGCTTATCCGGTGAAACGGAAAAGGACGGTGTTTTCTCATTGTGGAA
This sequence comes from Oscillospiraceae bacterium, assembly GCA_017513385.1. GTDB lineage: Bacteria > Bacillota > Clostridia > Oscillospirales > Oscillospiraceae > RGIG6375. The sequence goes on from JAFXFT010000158.1 coordinate 2,635, forward strand.
AGGACAAAGTCCGAAAAGGTTTCCACCTTTACGGCCAAGCTGAACGTAGGACGAAACTACGTCGCTTATATCGTTCCTCGCCAGCAGCTCTTCTATAAAGCTGTCGGGAAAAGCCATAAGATTCCTCCGTTATTATCTGACGCTCCATGAACCGGGTATAAACAGATTATTGAACATATAGAGCAGATAAGTATCGCTCATACCAGCAATATAGTCGCAAATAACTCGCTCGGGAGTATATCTGTCAAGGTGTGACAGATAATCCTCGGGCAGCTTTGAAGGATCCTTGATATAATAGTCAAAAATCATCGAAAGCATACCTTCAACCTTGCTTTCTTCACTTTTTGCGACAGGGTTCTTATATACTCGCTCAAACATGAAGTCACGGAAGGACTCCATTACGAAGTACATGGTGGAGCTCATTTCGATTTCGCCGCTTTCACGGCTGGTGGTTATAACATCGCGGATAATGCTGTCGATACGGTCGCCGTAGTTATCTCCGGTAACCGCAATTATTTCATCGGGAATATCCTCTTCTGCGAGGATACCGGCACGTATCGCATCGTCAACGTCGTGATTTATGTACGCAATACGGTCGGATATTCTGACAATTCTTCCTTCAAGAGTATCCGGCTGCTTCTCACCTGTATGACACAATATACCGTCGCGCACCTCGTTGCAAAGATTCAACCCCTTGCCATCACGCTCAAGTATATCCACAACTCGCAGACTCTGTTCGTTATGCTCAAAGCCATAATTACTGATCTTGGCGAGAGCGCGTTCTCCGGCATGACCAAACGGCGTATGTCCCAAGTCATGACCAAAGGCAATAGCCTCAGTAAGGTCTTCATTGAGTCGAAGTGCTCTTGTGATTGTGCGGGCAATTCTCGCCACCTCGATAGTATGGGTCATGCGCGTGCGATAATGGTCGCCCTCCGGCTGAAGAAACACCTGAGTTTTATGCTTTAATCTGCGGAAAGATTTGGAGTGAACGATACGGTCAACATCACGCTGAAAGCAGGTTCGTATATCACAGGGGACTTCCTGAACGCGCCTGTTTCCGGCACCGTTGGCAGATGCCGCTTTGGGTGAAAGCGTCAGCTTTTCCGACTGTTCATATTCTTCACGAATCGTCATATAACCTGTATCACTCCTTCCGCAATATTATTGCTGTTTACCTTATACGCCCAAATCAAAGAAAACCCTTTTTTTATAACTAAAAAAACTGCGAAATTATCTCAATTCCGCAGTTTTCTGTAAATATTCACACTTTATATGCCCAAGAGCTTTTCGGCGTTTTTGAAATAAATCTTTTCTTTTTCCGCTTCATAAAGTCCAAGACTTTCAATAAGCCGCTGCTCTTCCCGGGGAGTGTGCCACGGGCAATCGGAGCCGAACAGCATCTTATCAACTCCGTGCTTCTCCAATATCATTTTTGCCGTTGGCATTGCCATAGCACCGTAACCATAAGACGTATCGAACCATAAAGGCAAGCCACACAGTTGCTTAAGCACACCCTCTGCGCAGGAAAGTCCACCCCAGTGAGATGCAATAAACGGTGAATCGACCCAGCGCAGAGCGTTCACAATGCGCTCGGGCGTTGCCATGTAAGGTGGTGCAAAGCCGTAATCAAAGCCTGCGTGTATCATGATTATTAGATCAAGCTGGGCTATTTTCTTATAAATAGGCTTCATTATTTCGTCGTCAACGTAAAGACCCTGATAGTCAAACTGGAACTTTACACCCTTGAGTCCAAGCGCTTTAATTCTCTCAAGCTCCTCCATTACGTTGGCTGCCTTGGGATAGACCGAACCAAAGGCTATTACTTCTTCCCTTTCGTTCATTTTAGCGGCAAAATCATTAACGGATTGCATCTGTTTTTCGTTTGTGGCTATATTTAGTACAACAAAATGATCTACATTCTGCTGCTTCATAAGTGCCGACAGACCGTCAAGTGTGCCGTCTGTGTGAGGCACAAGACCTCCGGCCTTGCCGCCTATTTTTTCCACTGCACCGGCTGCAATTTTGTCAGGAAAACAATGGCTGTGAAAATCAATTAGCATAGTATGTTACCTCTCGAGATTTATCTCGAAAACAAGTTGAAAATCCAAACTGTAAATTAATATATAATTTGTAACAAGCGCTTGTCAATAATTTTGTCTAAAATATGGGTATCTTGGGTTGGACTTTCATTTGTCTCTATGATATAATAATGTGTCTCTATATGCTAAATTATCATACGCTATTAAAATACACACTCAAGACTCAGAAAGGAACAGTTATTTATGAAAAAAGTTGCGGTAATTATGGGCTCCGATAGTGACCTTCCCGTAGTAAAAGGTGCTATCACTCGCCTCAAGCAGTTTGACGTTCCCTTTGAAGTGCACGTAATGTCCGCCCACAGAACACCTGCAGCAGCAGAGGCATTTGCCAAGTCTGCCGAAGAACAGGGTTTTGGTGTTATTATTGCCGCTGCCGGTAAGGCAGCCCATCTGGGCGGTGTTCTTGCAGCCTATACTACTCTGCCCGTAATCGGCCTCCCGATAAAGTCCTCTTTTATGGACGGTCTGGACAGCCTTCTTTCAATCGTTCAGATGCCCACCGGTATCCCCGTTGCTACCGTAGGTGTTGGCGCAGCAGATAACGCAGGTATTCTCGCTGTACAGATGCTGGCAATCAATGACGCAGAGCTTTCTGCCAAGCTGAGAGCATATAAGCAGAAGATGGCTGATGAAGTCATGGCAAAGGACGCAAAGATTCAGAACGAAACCTTTGAGTAATTAATTTAAAATTTACATACACCCTTTAAAACATACATTGGAGGAAGTTGCAGATGAACAACAGTTTCAGCGAAAGCTATAAGGCTGCCGGCGTTGACGTTACTGCCGGTTACAAAGCCGTAGATCTTATGAAGGCCCATATTGCACGCACCGTAACCTCTGGAGTAGTTTCTTCCATCGGTGGATTTGGTGGCTGCTTCGCATTGCCTCAGGGTATGGAAGAACCCGTTCTTGTTTCCGGCACTGACGGCTGCGGCACAAAGGTAAAGCTTGCCATTCTTATGGACAAGCATGACACTATAGGTATCGACGCAGTTGCTATGTGCGTAAACGATATCATCTGCTGCGGTGCAAAGCCTCTTTTCTTCCTTGACTACATCGCTTGCGGAAAAAATATTCCCGAAAAGATAGCCGCTATCGTTTCCGGCGTTGCAGAAGGCTGCGTACAGTCCGGTGCAGCACTCATTGGCGGTGAAACCGCAGAGCATCCCGGTCTTATGCCTGTTGAGGATTATGACCTTGCAGGTTTTGCCGTTGGTATCGTCGATAAGAAAGATATTATTGACAACACAAAGATGGAAGCCGGCAACGTAGTTATTGCGCTTTCCTCCACCGGTATCCATTCCAACGGCTTCTCCCTCTGCCGTAAGGTATTTGACATTGACAACAATAATCCCGACCTCTACGTAGCAAAGGAAGAGCTTGGCGGAAAGACAATAGCCGAAACCCTTCTTACTCCCACGAGAATTTACGTTAAGTCCGTTCTTGCTCTTATTGAAAAGGTAGCTGTAAAGGGTATCTCTCACATCACCGGCGGTGGTTTCTACGAAAATATTCCGAGAAGCATTCCCGACGGTCTCGGTGCAAAGATCAATATCAGTGATGTTCGTGTTCTTCCCATCTTTGACCTTATTGCAAAAACCGGTAATATTCCCGAAAGAGATATGTTCAACACCTTCAATATGGGCGTTGGCATGAGCGTAGTAGTCGCCAAGGAAGACGTTGACACTGCTCTTGAAATACTCCGCGCCAACGGCGAAGACGCTTACGTTCTCGGTGAGATCATCGAAAGCGACGAAAAGTGCGTTCTTATATAAAGATTTTCTAAAATTGAGAAAAGAGGTCCACCATATGAAACCTGTAAAAACCGCTGTTTTGGTATCCGGAGGCGGAACCAATCTGCAGGCTATTCTTGACGCCATGATTTTTGACGAAATCAAGAACTGCGAATTGACCGCTGTTATTTCTTCCAATCCCAATGCTTATGCTCTTGTACGTGCAAAGAACGCAAATGTACCCACCTACGTTGTAGACAGAGCCTCTTTCCCCAACCGCCGCACATTTACCGATGCAATTATCGATAAGCTCAGAGACCTTGACGTTGAGCTGGTTGTTCTTGCAGGCTTCCTCTATGTCCTCACTCCTCGTTTTGTTTCTCTCTTCGAGAACAGAGTAATCAATATTCATCCCGCGCTCATTCCCTCCTTCTGCGGAGACGGCTACTACGGTCTGCATGTCCATGAGAAGGTTCTTGAATACGGTGTTAAGCTCACCGGTGCTACCGCCCACTTTGTAAGTGAAGTGACTGACGGCGGTCCCATAATCCTGCAGAAGGCTGTTGAAGTCAAGGAGGGCGATACCCCCGAAATTCTGCAGCGCAGAGTTATGGAAGAAGCTGAGTGGCAGATTCTGCCTAAGGCAATTTCACTCTATTGTGAAGGTCGTCTTTCTGTTGAAGGACGTATAGTACATATTAAAGAAAGTTCGGAGGAAAAGGCATGACCATTAATACTATTCTCGAAAACAATTCTTACCCCGGTCGCGGAATAATGATCGGACGCTCTGCCTGCGGCAAGTTTGCAGTTACCGCATATTTCATCATGGGCCGCAGTGTAAACAGCCGCAACAGAATTTTCACCGTTACCGAAGACGGTATCCGCACCGAGGCATTTGATCCTTCCGCAATGGTTGATCCTTCCCTTATTATTTATCATCCCGTAAGACATATCGACGGCAAGATGATTGTCACCAACGGCGATCAGACCGATACCATTCGCGATTTCATTGCCGATGGCAAGACTTTTGAAGAAGCTCTTCGCACCCGCACCTTTGAGCCCGACGAACCCAACTTTACCCCCAGAATTTCCGGTATCATCGATAAGGACGGCTCCTATAAGCTCTCCATCCTCAAGAGCCAGTACGGCAATGCCGATTCCGTCCAGCGTTACTTCTTCGAGTATGCTCAGCCTGTAGCCGGCACCGGTCACTTTATCCACACCTATAAGTGCGACGGTAATCCCATCCCCTCTTTTGAGGGTGAGCCTGAGTTCGTAGAGCTGCCTCCCGCATCTCCTGAGGATTTTGCCGATGCTGTATGGAGCTCTCTCAATGCCGATAACAAGGTTTCTCTTTATGTAAATTACACCTCTCTTGAGGACGGCAAGGAATATGTCGTCATTAAGAATAAGAATGTTTGAAAGGAGCAAATAACCATGTCTGCAGAACTTGAACTGAAATATGGCTGTAACCCCAATCAAAAGCCCGCTAAGGTATATATCAACGAGGCCGATAAGCTTCCCTTCGAGGTAGTTAACGGCCGCCCCGGCTACATCAACCTCATGGACGCTTTCAATAGCTGGCAGCTGGTTAAGGAGCTTAAGGAAGCCACCGGTCTTCCCTCTGCTGCTTCCTTCAAGCATGTAAGCCCCGCCGGTGCAGCAGTTGCAAAGCCCCTCACCGACGTTCTTAAGAAGATTTACTTCGTAGAAGGTATGGAGCTTACCCCCATGGCTTCTGCCTATGCGAGAGCCCGTGGCGCTGACAGAATGTCCTCCTACGGCGACTGGATTGCTCTCTCCGATACCTGTGACAAGGCAACCGCCGCAATCATTGCCCGTGAAGTTTCCGACGGTATCATTGCTCCCGATTATGAACCCGAGGCAGTTGAGATCCTTTCCAAGAAAAAGAAGGGCAACTACTGCATTCTCAAGATGGATCCCGCTTATGTTCCCGCTGTTCAGGAAGTAAAGCAGGTATTCGGCATCAGCTTCGAGCAGGGCCGCAACAATCTCAAGATCGACCGCGAACTCTTCAAGAATATCGTTACCGCTAACAAGGAGCTGCCCGAGGACGCCATCACCGACCTCATTGTTGCCCTTATCACTCTCAAGTACACCCAGTCCAACTCCGTTTGCTACGTTAAGGACGGTCAGGCAATCGGCGTAGGCGCAGGTCAGTAGTCCCGCGTACACTGCACCAGACTGGCAGGCAACAAGGCCGACAACTGGTATCTCCGTCAGCATCCCACCGTTCTTGCACTTCCCTTCAAGGAAGGTATCGGCAGAGCTGATCGTGACAATACTATCGATGTATACATCTCCGACGATTACGCAGATGTACTCGACCAGTGGGAAAACTACTTCACCGAGAAGCCTGAGCCTCTCACCAAGGAAGAAAAGAAGGCATGGCTTGCAACTCTTGACGGCGTAGCTCTCGGCTCCGATGCATTCTTCCCCTTCGGCGACAACATTGAGCGTGCAAAGAGAAGCGGCGTTAAGTACATCGCAGAACCCGGCGGCAGTGTTCGTGATGACAATGTTATCGCTACCTGCGATAAGTACGGCATGACCATGGCATTCACCGGCATTCGTCTCTTCCACCATTAATTACAGGAGGGAACGCTAATGAAAGTTCTCGTTGTTGGCGGCGGCGGCCGCGAACATGCTATCTGTACCGCTCTTGCAAAGAGCAGCAAAATCGATAAGCTTTACTGCGCTCCCGGCAACGGCGGTATCTCCGATATTGCTGAGTGCGTTGCAGTAAAGGCAACCGACATAGAAGGCATGATCGCCAAGGTAAAAGAGCTGGGCGTTGAATTCGTAATGGTCGCTCCCGATGATCCTCTTGCTCTTGGTATGGTCGATGCTTTTGAAAAGGAAGGCATTCCCGTCTTTGGTCCCCGCCAGAATGCAGCTATCATCGAAAGCAGTAAGGTTTTCTCTAAGAACCTTATGAAGAAGTACGGTATTCCCACAGCGGATTATTGTTCTTTCAATGATATCGACAAGGCACTCGCATATATTGATGAAAAGGGTGCTCCCATCGTAGTTAAGGCAGACGGTCTTGCTCTCGGCAAAGGCGTTGTAGTTGCAGCTACCGTTGAAGAAGCCAAGCAGGCAGTCAAGGAAATGATGCTCGACGGCAAGTTCGGCGCTTCCGGCGCAAACGTTGTAATCGAAGAATTCATGACCGGACCCGAGGTCACCGTTCTCTGCTTCACAGACGGTAAGACCATTGCCCCTATGCTCTCCTCTCAGGATCATAAGAGAGCATATGATAACGATGAAGGCCCCAACACCGGTGGTATGGGCGCAATCTGTCCCACTCCCAACTACACTCCCGAAGTGGCAGCAGAGTGCATGGAGAAGATTTTCCGCCCCACAATCGATGCAATGAACGCCGAGGGACGTACCTTCAAGGGTGTTATCTACTTCGGTCTTATGATTACCCCCAACGGCCCCAAGGTTGTTGAATACAACTCCCGCTTTGGCGATCCCGAGACCCAGCCTATTCTTACCATGCTCGAAACTGACCTTATGGACATTTTCCAGGCAGTAGTTGATGAGAAGCTGGACGAGATCGACATTAAGTGGAAAGACGG
>JAFXFT010000159.1 GCA_017513385.1 Oscillospiraceae bacterium
GAAGGCGGCGGCCCCACTCCCCCGACTCCTCCTGTAGGTCCCGGAGTTTATCCCGAACGTCCTCCCTTTGTACCTCCTGCAATTCCCCCTGAGGTCGTAGAGCGAATCATCGAGGAATATTTCTCCACTCCGACTCCCGAGGAGCCCGTTGAGATCATCGAAGAGGAAGTTCCCCTGATCGAAGCGCCCGTAATCGTTGAGGAACCTGTAGTTATCGAGGAACCCGTAATCGTCGAGGAACCCGTAATCATCGAGGAGCCCGTCATCGTTGAAGAGCCCGTTGAGATCATCGAAGAGGAAGTTCCCCTGGCAGCGGTTCCCGTAACCGGCAGCTCCCTTCTTCTCAGCCTTGCAGTTGCAGCCCTTTCCGGCATCGGCCTCATCGCGACCCGCAAGAAGAGCAAGTGATAAAATAACAGTAACCGCCCCTCACATGAGGGGCGGTTTTGCTGTTGTGAAGCGCCGCAGTAAGGAAAATACGAAAAACTTAAAAACCACTTGTAGGGAACAGGCCTGCCTGTTCCGTTTGTTAGTTTACTGCCAATGGTGACGATAACGCGCAAAATATAAAAACAGCTGTCATGCTGAGGCTTCGCCGAAGCATCTCCGCAGTTGTTGTAGATCGGCAGTATAATTGCTGCGGAGACCCTTCGCAAGCTCAGGGTGACATGTGTTTTAGATTTCCATTATGTTGGTTTACTGTCGGAAGTTATGTTACCTTGCGGAATGGGCAGGCCCATTCCCTACGAATATGCTTGAAATTTTATGTATTTTCCTTACTGCGATTGTTTCCGCTGCAATACACAGACAGCCGCGGGAAGAAAAAAACTGCAAAAATGAAAGCGCCTGCGGGAAATATAACCGAATATATTACCGGCGGATGGTAAGCTTTAAGCGTAAAGCCGGGAAAGGAGGCTGCCGAATGAAAAAACATCTTCGCACAATAATTACCGTACTGCTTGCCGTAATATTTATCGGCAGCGCAGCTGCGGTGATACTGCAGCTGAGAGAGCGCAATCTCGCCGAGCAGGCATATGAAAACGCGGTTGAAATCGCGCTGCCCTCGCCTACACCCACTCCCGAGCCTGCTGAGGAAGAAATCGCGCCTCCGCCTGTTCCGCTGGCACCCGAACCCGAGCCCACCCCCGAGCCGGTGGTGGAAGAGCCAAAGGAGGAGCTGCCCGAGGAAGCAAAATTCCTGCTGGATATAGACCTGGCGGCGCTGCGGGCGGTAAACGAGGACGTTATCGGCTGGATACATGTTCCCGATACAGCCATCTCATATCCGCTTCTGAAAAGCGCGGACAATAATGAATATCTGAAGCTTACATGGGACCGTGAATACAGCCGCGCGGGCTCCATCTTTATGGAGCAGCGCAGCAGTGTTGATTTCAGCGATTTCCACACCCTCATATACGGCCACAATCTGCATGACGGAAAGATGTTCAGCGGTCTCATGGACTTCCGCAAGCAGGAATACTCAGACAGCCATTCGCTGGTGTATATAGTCACTGACGGCGCTGTTCTGCGCTACGAGGTGTTTTCCTCCTATATTGCCGACGTGGTAAGTGACAGCTACCGCCTTCTTTTCGACGATGATGAGCACAGGCAGAGCGTTATTGATTTCTATCTCGGTTGCTCGGAGATTGAAGGGGATCTTCGTCCCGCTGCAGATGATAAAATACTCAGCCTTTCCACCTGCACCGGCTGGGGAAACAATGACATTCGCTGCATTGTCCATACCGTGCAGACGGGCGTGTTTGAACGGTAAAGCATTAAAACTTACGTCTGTAGGGCGGGGGCGTGCCCCTGCCGCAATGTGATGATATTGACGCAAATAACGACAACACGGAAAATGTAAAACCCCGTGTCATTACGACTCGCCAAGAGCCGCCTTCGGCGGTTGCTCGCATGCACTCGGCCTGCGGGCCTCGTCAGAGGGCGCAGCCCGAAGAATCCCCTATATAGGAGCAGGCAGTATCGATACTGCGCACCATTAAACCGGGGGATTCCTCGTTGGCACTCGGAATGACGCAGTATGTAAGTTGTAGCTGTAGGGAGCGCCGCCCACGGCGCTCCGGTGTATCGATACTGCCGCAAACGAGAACAAAAAAACAGCCGAAGCAAGGGCTTCGGCTGTGGGAAATCATTTTGCGTCCGGAAGGTGGGGCTCAAGCGGCTGAACGCTGAAGCTTATATCCGCCGGCGAATGGGGATACTGCTTGCGGAAAGCCTTGAGCAGGCGCTTGCATACGGCGCAGCTGTCCTCGTAATTGGCCTGAGGCAGCATGACGATAAGCTGGGAAACGCTGCAGCGGGTGATAACGTCACCCTGACGGAGATTGTTCATAAGCAGCTCCTGCAGATTATCCATCACGCGGTCAAGACTTCTGCGGGGCAGAGCCTTGTGGTCCTGTCCGTGTACGGAAAAGAGCGCTATATGTATCACGTCGCCGCTGCGCACTATGCTGCGGGCCTGCAGCTGATAGAGCATGCGGAAGAAATCATACTGGCAGAGCATAGCGCCTCTTGCGCCGAAAGGCTCCTTGAGCTGCTCGCGAACCTCGCTGCTGAGAACTGTTTTGGTTTCGGTCTCCTGAGAGGCCTCGCGATAAAGGGCGCGGCTTTCGTCGGAGGGCATTACGCCGAAGGTGGAGAAAAGCATCTCGCTCATTTCGTCGTAGGCCATCATGGCACCGGCGCGGTCGTCCAGCCCGATGCGGCAGCGCATCAGGTGCTGATAAAGCTCCTCGCTGCAGGGGTCTATCTTCAGCGCCGCCTGACACAGCTGAGCACCTTCCTTGAAAAGCTGCTTTTCCACCATCATGGAAAGGCAATCCGCGGCGGCGGTGAGGTACATCTGATGATAATAGGCGGATATGGGCACCACCCACGCCTCCATGTCCAGCTTGGGCAGGAAGTCGCCGCGGTAAAGCTTTATCGCCTCGCGATAAAGGTTCAGCCGCTCGTCGTCATTTTCGGAGGCGGCCGCCTGCTTGCAGAGCCGCTCAAAGGTCTCCACGTCCAGCTCCACGGGAATGTCACCGTTCCATGCGTAGGTTCCGTTTTTGCGGACTATCCACCGATGACCGGCGTTCTCGCTCAGCTCGTTGAGCATGGTTCGCGCCCTGTGGAACAGAGCCTTGAGCTTGCCGTTGGGGTCGGCAGATTCGCTGAATCCGGAGCCCTGAATAAGGGAGAGATAGTGCTCCTGAGTGCTGAGCTGGCTGCGATTGCAGACAAGATAGGCCAGCAGCAGCCACACCTTGCGCATTCTGTTGTTCTGGTCGCTTATGGCGGAACCGTCATATTCTATAATGAAGCCGCCGAGCATGCGGATATTCACGTTTTCGGACATTGGAACACCCCCCGAAAAGGTTATTTCTTATTTTATAATACGCATTTACGTACGTTTTTTCAATAAGCAAAATTAAAATTTGCTTTTCAGCATATGTGAACGATGTTATACTGAAATCAAGGTATGCCTGTCGTTCATATCCCAAAAAGAGGTGACGATTATGCACGAACGAAAAACCTGTATTCTACTCATTGCCGCCGCTGTCAGCGCATTGATGGCGGGCTGCGCCCCGGCGGATATTACTCTGCCTGCCGATGAACCCCGGCAGGTGGCGGAGGTCTGCTGCATTGACGATGAGGCCGTTGCCCTCGCTCAATCGCCTGCGGCCCTGCCCGCGACCGTCACTGCCGAAGCGGCGGGCGTTTTCGTCAAGAAGAATGACCGCGCGGAAATAGATTATTCCAACGCGGAAAACGGCTATGTAATGGTTCGCTACACTGCCGAAACCGACAAACGGCTGAAGGTCCAGCTCAAGGGCCCC